>DATGNG010000256.1:0-5874 GCA_035306865.1 Sphingobacteriaceae bacterium | reverse complement strand
TCTATCGCCTTTTCTTCCAGCACATTTCTGAAATTATAACCTACCGAACCTATGCAATTGAATGAGTAGGTCTGATAATCAGGATACTTAGTGACCAAATTTCGGAAAAAATCATCAAAAGCATTGACGACTATGCCCCGGTTGTAATTTATATTGACTGAGCAGTCATAAACAAATTTGGCAAAGCTCGCACAGAATCTATTGGCCATGGGCTTGGTATATACCGCATCCATTACTTCATCCGGGGTGATCTTATACATTTCCCAAAACTCAGCCCTTACATCCTCTGGCATATAACCCTGAATATAATCGGTCAACAGTTTTTTTCCAATATAACACCCACTCCCTTCATCGCCCAATATATAGGCCGCTGAGCTGATCTGATACGTAATCTTCTCACCATCATAAATACAGCTATTCGTTCCGGTTCCCAAAATGGCAGCAAATCCAGGCTGATCGCCCAATAAAGCCCTTGCAGCTGCAATCAAATCATGTCCCACATTGATTTCAGCTACCGGGAATACCTGCTGCATCGCATCCACCACAATAGATGCCTTATCTTCATTATGGACTCCTGCGCCGTAATAGTTGACTTCCCGAATCTGGTCATATGGCAAATCTTTGGGGAGACCTTTGCGCAGCGAGGCTAATATATAATCAGTACCTACAAAAAACGGGTTATAGCCTTCCGTATTAAAATATATCTTCTTACCTGAATCATCTAACAAACACCAATTGGTTTTTGTGGATCCTCCATCAGCAATTATTATCATTTGAACTCAATTTCATTTAGTTTTCACAGCCAAACCATGAACCTTTTTTTAAAGGATATGCAATTATAAGAAATATTTTTCGATTATTTTTTTTGTAATATGGAAATGATTTCTTTACTTTGTAAAGTAATTCTATTAAGAATTTGTCCTGTATTTGCCTTTGGAATTGATATTTTTTATATTCAAAGGCCATAATCCGAGAAACTTTTTGTTGATTTATTTTAAAACTTAAGTTTATATAGGGCAGGATTGATTTCTATACCGTAATATCAAAAACACCCATACTTTATAATTACATTTAATGAATATTAGTGAATTGAATGCGAAGCTCGTGTCCGAATTACGTGAGATAGCAGCATTGATCGGCATTCAGGATGCCGACAAATTGAGAAAACAAGAGCTGATTAAACGCATTGTGGAAACAGGAGAAGAAAACAAGCAGGAGGCCTCAGAGACACCTGTACAGGAAACTGCCGATGAAAGCCAGACACACTCTTCCGGCACTTCGGATGAAAGGCCCAGAAAAAGACTCCGAAGCTTGAAATCAGGTGTTGAGCCAATCAGCTTCCAAAGAAATACTGGTGTTGACGAGGAAAGCAGCAACATGACTGCAAGACCCGAACCCCAGCCCGTGCATGAACAACCGAAACCAGCAACTACTAACGGGAAAACAGCAACTAACGGAAAAACGGACGGTGGCCAAAACGCCCCGGATTTTGATAATGTAATCGTCAATGAAGGTGTGCTGGAAATCATGCCGGACGGTTATGGTTTCCTCCGTTCATCAGATTATAATTACCTGACTTCACCGGACGATATTTATGTATCCCAATCCCAAATTAAATTATTTGGTTTGAAAACTGGTGATACCGTCCGGGGAAGCATCCGACCTCCTAAAGAAGGGGAAAAATATTTTCCATTGGTCCGTATCGAAGCAATCAATGGTCAAAACCCGGCAGAAGTGCGGGACAGGGTGCCATTTGATTACCTAACTCCCCTATTCCCTACCGAAAGATTAAACTTGTTTACGGGGACAGGCAATTATTCCACCCGGATCATGGATTTGTTTACGCCAATCGGAAAGGGACAACGTGGTTTGATCGTTGCCCAGCCAAAGACGGGTAAAACCATGTTGCTGAAAGATGTGGCAAATGCGATAGCCAAAAATCACCCTGAGGTTTATCTGATCATATTGCTGATCGATGAGCGTCCGGAAGAGGTGACCGACATGGCCAGAAGTGTTCGTGCAGAGGTTGTTTCATCGACTTTTGACGAACCTGCCGAGCGTCATGTGAAGATCGCCAATATTGTTTTGGAAAAGGCAAAACGCATGGTCGAGTGTGGTCATGATGTGGTGATCCTGCTGGATTCCATCACACGACTGGCCCGTGCGTACAATACAGTTGCTCCTGCTTCCGGAAAGATACTTTCCGGAGGTGTGGATGCCAACGCCCTACACAAACCAAAACGCTTTTTCGGAGCCGCCCGGAATATTGAGCATGGAGGTTCATTGACGATTCTGGCTACTGCATTGACAGATACCGGCTCCAAGATGGATGAAGTGATCTTCGAAGAGTTTAAGGGTACTGGAAATATGGAGCTGCAACTGGATCGGAAACTGTCCAACAAGCGGATTTTCCCTGCCATAGACCTGACGGCATCAAGCACGAGAAGGGACGATCTGCTCAACGATCGCGAAACCCTGCAAAGGATCTGGATCCTGAGAAATCACCTCGCAGACATGAATTCTACCGAGGCCATGGAGTTTCTCCTGGCACAGATGCGGGGCACCAAGTCCAATGAGGAATTCCTCATCAGTATGAATGGCTAACACAATCAAAAACAATATTCCCAATGCAGTCACTTGCCTCAATCTGGCAAGTGGCTGTGTCGGGGTTGTATTTGCATTCAAAGGCCAATTCGATGTGGTCGCCATTTGCATGGTGGCCTCCGGAATATTTGATCTGCTGGATGGCTTGATTGCCCGGGCACTTGGAGTCAGTTCGGCGATAGGTAGAGAGTTGGATTCATTGGCCGATGTAGTGAGTTTCGGCTTTTTGCCGGGTGCAATCTATTTTATGTTATTGTCGCAATTCCAAATTCAATCTCCCCATACGCTATATGCCTGGCTTCCCTATGCTGGTTTTATTGTAACAATATTTTCAGCCATTCGCCTCGCCAAATTCAATCTGGATGAACGGCAACAAAGTGATTTTATTGGCTTAAATACCCCGATGAATGCCTTTTATGTGCTTTCCTTGCCTTATATTATTGCGCAAAGCACTCTTATTCCCCGAATGGGGGAAATACTCGGCCATCCGATCTTTTTATTGGTCAGTATAGGAATAACTTCCTGGTTGCTTGTCAGTGAATTCCGTCTTTTTTCATTAAAACTAAATTCTCTGAGCTGGCAGGACAATAAGTACAAATATTTATTTCTATTGGTGAGTGCGGGTTTGCTGCTGGTTCTTCAATTGACAGCCGTCCCACTGATCCTGATCCTGTACTTTGGCTTTTCCTTCCTTCATTTCAAGGTAGCCAGATAAGCACCCAATTCTTCAAATAGCACCTGGAAGCGCTGGCGGAGCAGGGAAAATTCAGAGACCACCTGCTCATAGTCCCTTTTTTCCTCGGCCATTCTTTCAATTTTCTGCAAAACAATACGCATATCTTCGGCTCCCATGTAGGAAAGGGTGGGCTTGATATGATGGGCCATGGAGCGAATATTTTCCCAATCCCGATTTTCGATAAAACCAGCCAGTTGTTCAAGATGTCCAGGTGTCTGGATCACAAACAATTGGACCATTTCCCGTATGATGGATGGTTCACCACCGGACAGATCCATCAGATACCTCATGTTTGCTTCTTTGAAATTCATGATAGATAGAATTTTGCTTTATGGATAGCCGGACTTTTGAAAAACCGTACACTCAATGGGTCGGTTGATAATTCCAAAAGTTGACTCACAGTTTTTCCAAATAATGGATGCATTAGTTCAGGGGCGATTTCATGCATGGGGACAAGGGCAAAATTACGTTCCTGAAAATAGGGATGAGGGATTTGCAGATGAGGCAAATCAACGATTTCGACTCCATAAAACAAGATATCGATATCAATGATGCGCGCGTCCCATTTCTTTTTCCGAACCCTGCCCAGCCTGGCCTCTATCCTATTGATCTCTTTCAACACCTCCTCAGGCAAACGGGTGGTTCCCACTTCGATCACCTGATTGAGATAATCCGGCTGCTTCTCCTTCGTTCCCCAACTGTCCGTTTCATATAGGGCAGATTGCCGGGTAATGGGTCCAATCGTCTCTTCAATACCACGCTGGGCCGCAAGCAATTGTTGCTCCCGGTCACCCAGATTTGCTCCCAGCAAAAGGTAAACATGCACCATAAAATGTGTAACTTTGCCTCAAATACTACGTCAAAGATAAAACAATTAGATTGGAAAAGAAGTTTTAACATTATGAGATCTTTTTTTAAATATGTCCTGGCTACGGTCACGGGAGTCGTGATTTCTACAATCATCCTGTTGTTGGTGCTGATAGGAATCATTGGAGCTATGGTCAGCTCGGCTATGAAAGATAAGGCAACAGTAGTTGCTGAAAATTCGATTCTCCATATTCCTATGGATCATTTGGTCAGTGAACGGACCATTCCAAACCCTTTTGAGGAGTTGGATATTCCGGGATTCGAAATGGCCCGCAGCCTGGGTTTGGATGACATTCTCCATCGCATCAAAAGTGCTGAAACCGATGATAAGATCAAGGGCATCCTGCTGGATGTTTCCTATGTTTCTGCCAATTTTGCCTCCCTGCAGGAGATCAGGGATGCCCTGGTGCGCTTCAAAGAATCCGATAAATTTATTGTGGCCTATAGCGAGGCCTATTCTCAACGGGCCTATTACCTTGCCTCTACAGCGGATGAGATCTATGTCAATCCGGAAGGTGCGCTGGATTTCAGAGGTTTGGCCGCAGAGATTTCTTTTATCAAAGGTACGCTGGATAAGCTGGGGATAGATATGCAGGTGGTGAAGGTAGGTACTTTCAAAAGCGCGGTAGAGCCTCTGATCCAGGATAAAATGAGTGAAGCCAATCGGGAACAGGTGAGTTCCTATATGGGCAGTATCTACCAGCATTTCCTGGCGGATATTGCGGATGGGCGCGGTATTTCTACTGATTCTTTGCACAGCATTGCCGACCAATTTCTGGTACGGACTGCAGAAGATGCGGTCACCTACGGTTTGGCTGATGGATTATTATATAAGGATGAATTATTGGAGAACCTGAAAGAAAGACTGGAAATCGATTCTAAGAAAGATATCAATTCGGTTTCACTTCGCAATTACAAACCGTCCAGGCCCAAGGCTGGAGCATCGGTTGGGCGGGATCGGATCGCGGTTGTGTATGCGGTTGGTACCATTGCCGGAGGCGAAGGTGGAGATGAATCCATAGGGTCGGAGAAAATTTCGAGGGAACTGCGCAGATTGCGCAGGGATGATAAAGTGAAGGCGGTGGTACTCCGAATCAATTCTCCCGGAGGAAGTGCCCTGGCTTCGGAGGTAATCTGGCGTGAGGTAGATCTGCTAAGGCAGGAGAAACCGGTGATCGTTTCCATGGGGGATGTAGCGGCTTCGGGTGGCTATTATATTGCGGCAGCGGCAGACTCAATCTTTGCCCAGCCCAATACCATTACCGGATCCATCGGGGTGTTCGGCACCATCCCCAATATGAAAAAGCTTTGGAACAATCATTTGGGGATTACTTTCGATGGAGTCAAAACCGGAAAATATGCTGACTTCCTGAGTGGCAGTTTTGACCGTCCGCTTTCAGCAGACGAGCAACGTATCCTCCAGTCAGAGGTCAACCGCATTTATCAAACCTTTCTCAAAAGAGTTGCCGACGGACGGAATATGACGACTGAGCAGGTGGATAGCATCGGTCAGGGAAGGGTATGGAGTGGAGAACAGGCCTTGGCCAATGGATTGGTGGATCGGCTGGGCAGCATTGAAGATGCCATTGCCGCTGCAGCCTCCAAAGCCGGTGTGGAAGAATACCAAATTGTGAAATATCCAGCTATCAAGGACCCGTTTGCGGG
Organism: Sphingobacteriaceae bacterium; assembly: GCA_035306865.1. Classification (GTDB taxonomy): domain Bacteria; phylum Bacteroidota; class Bacteroidia; order Sphingobacteriales; family Sphingobacteriaceae; genus DASRQK01. The sequence continues at coordinate 2 of DATGNG010000256.1, read as the reverse complement.
CT
>DATGNG010000255.1:0-3072 GCA_035306865.1 Sphingobacteriaceae bacterium | reverse complement strand
ATTCCAAGATTTTGTCAATCAACAAAAATGGCTGCCTGTGTGGCAAAATCTCCATGATCTGTACGGTATCATACACCGGAGTTGCGTTAGGGTCAAACACTTTGGTATATTTCGATTCCTTCGCCCGCTTGATCTGTTGCTTGATTTTCTTCGCAAATGCCACATTGGCAGCATGCCCGGGCCTGGCTGCCATAATATGCCCTTTGATCGGTTGTCCAACCAGAGCCAAGTCTCCGATCATATCCAGAAGTTTGTGCCGGGCCGGTTCATTCTGGTGACGGAGTTCTATATTGTTCAAAATACCTTCTTTGGCCACTTCAATATCTTCTCTATTGAATAGCTTAGCGAGTTCGCGCAACTCCTCTTTCTGCACCTCCCGGTCCACAACAACAATCGCATTATTCAGGTCTCCGCCCTTTATCAGATTGTTGGCAACCAATGCTTCAAGCTCATGCAAAAAACAGAAGGTGCGGGAAGACGCAATTTGCTCTGTAAACTCAGAAATCCCACTAATGGAGGCATGCTGACTCCCCAATACCGGAGAATTGAAATCAATCATACAGGTAAAGCGGTAGCCATCCAGCGGCATAGCCACCATATCTACTTTACGGTCTGGTTCCGAGTGGTGAATATTGTGCTGGATTTCAAAATAATCCCGATCAGCCCTTTGTTCCTCAAAGCCCACTTCCTTCAGCAATTTTACAAAAGGGTAGGAACTTCCATCCATGATGGGCACTTCAGGACCGTCAATATCGATCAGCACATTATCGATTTGGAGGCCTACCAATGCAGCAAGCAAATGCTCAACTGTACTTACATTGGCCCCATCCTGGGAAATAGTTGTCCCTCTGGAGGTATCACTTACATTATCGGCATCCGCCAATACCGTAGGCGCATCCGGCAAATCCACTCTACGAAATTTATACCAATGGTTTTCAGGGGCAGGATGAAGGGTCATTGTAACATGCTTTCCCGTATGAAGCCCCACACCGGAGATTGTTACCGGTGCTTTAATAGTTCTTTGCTTTTCGTTCATTGTCATTTCTCGGCAATGGCTAATAGTTTTTCCAACTCTTCAATTCTTTTTTCCAAATCCGGAAGCCGCAAATATACTACATGCGAACGTAAATGAGAATTATAAAGGGATGCAGGAGTGCCGCCCCATTTCTTTCCTTTTTCTATAATAGTCCGGTTAACTCCGGATTGTGCCTGAATCTGACTGCCATCGGCAATATTGATATGGCCCACCAAACCAACCTGTCCACCCATCACCACATTTTTCCCGACTTTAGTCGAGCCCGAAATGCCACTTTGAGCCGCAACCACCGTGTTTTGGCCGATTTCCACATTATGGGCTATTTGGATCAGGTTGTCCAGCTTGACACCATCCTGGATAATGGTCGATCCCATAGTGGCGCGGTCTATTACCGTATTGGCCCCTATTTCTACTTTATCTTTAATGATTACGTTTCCAATCTGACTGACCTTGACGTAAGATCCGTCTGGCTGCGGGGCAAACCCAAATCCATCACTTCCGATCACAGCACCGGCATGGATGATCACCTGCTCGCCAATTTCACAATCATAATAAACGATGACGCCCGGGAAGAGTGTAGTATCATTACCGACCCTGACCCGATCGCCTATATATACGTTGGGATAAATCTTACAACGATCCCCGATCTGGGCTCCTTTTCCAATATAGGCAAAAGCACCGATATATACATCCTGACCCACACTTGCTTCCTCATGAATGAAACAGGGTTCTTCGATGCCATTTTTGTCAAGGCGCATGCCGTTGTACAACTCAAGCAATGTTGAAAATGCAGAATAAGCATCCTTAACCCGAATCAAAGTGCTCGAGACCGGACGCTCTAAATTGAGCTTTTCATCCACTATAACGATGGACGCTTTAGTGGTGTAAATGTGATGGTAGTACTTTGGATTGGCAAGAAACGACAGTTCTCCTGCCCCAGCCTCTTCTATCTTGGCCAGGGAGGAAATAGTCACCGCCTCATCCCCCTCGATGATCCCCTGGATCATGCCTGCTATTTGGTATGCGGAAAATTGCATTAATTAGTTGTATTGATTAAATCTATTTTTTTTAATAATTCCTTTGGAAATGATATAGCATATTTCTTCACTTTATTAGAAAGCACTTCTATATTTGAAAGGTCCGATGCGCGGGAAATATCCTGCACTGACCCATCTTTCATCAAAATACGTATCGGGTCATGCTCCTGTTCATAGGCACTGTTCACGACCTCCTGCTTCCACACAAAATAGGATATGTCTGCATCTCCCACATTCAGGTGTTCTTTGGCTAATTCTTTCAAATGGTCTAAAAAATATGATTCAGGTGCTGTATCCATCAATTCAGTGTGATACAAATCCCTATTCACCAGTCTATTGCAGAGTTCGCTCAATACCGGATCTTTATGTATGGTCCAGGTCTTGATTGCAGCCAAAATATCAACATCATCCATCCGGGCAAAATTTTGTAAATGTACTTTGTCCGACTCAAATTGATACCGATCTAATTTGTTGCGCAAAAAATGTTCCAATGAAGGCAAAACTGGCATATTTTCACCGACTTGATACAATTCTTTTGCTCTTCGCAGTATTTGGATCAACATTCCCTCTGCACTTAACACCGCCTTATGCAGGTAAACCTGCCAATACATCAGCCTTCTTGCGATCAAAAACTTCTCTACGGAATAAATCCCTTTCTGCTCAACAACTATCTCATTATCAACCACATTAAACATCTTAATAATGCGATCGAAGCTAATCACCCCTTCGGAAACCCCGGTAAAAAAACTGTCCCGGTTGAGGTAATCCATACGATCGGTATCAAGCTGACTCGATACCAGTTGATGCAAAAAAGTTTTAGGGTATTCGTTGTTGAAAATAGCCTTGGCCATTTGGAGTCTGCCTCCAAAATGCCTGTCAAGCTCGTCCATCAGCATGACAGAAATCAACTCATGGGAAACGCCCTCTACCAGTGTATTTTCCAAAGAATGGGAAAAAGGACCATGACCTATATCATGTAACAAAATGGCAATCATTGCC
>DATGNG010000254.1:0-5526 GCA_035306865.1 Sphingobacteriaceae bacterium | reverse complement strand
TGGCCGACATGACTATTGTTGTCAGTATGGGAATGGTTATGTTGACTTTGTTCTTATCCACAATGATTGGTTTGATCTCCGGTATCGTTCCTGCAATAATGGCAGCTAAACTGGATCCGGTTGAAGCTATTCGGAGCAAATAACCTATAATTAATAATTACAAAATATTTCTTTCAATTAAATATTTTCTTTAACTTTGAAGAAAGTTTTAGGGTTTTTTAATTTGAAAAGAAATATGATGTTCCGCAGTCTTTTATTTATAACTTTTCTATTCCTATCGGGTCCCCATAAGTTGTGGCCTCAAATTACCAGCTCGGCAAGACATCTTGGGATGGGTGAAGCAGGGGTGGGGATGGGCGGACAACTCAACGATTTATTGGGTAATCCCGCCTCCCTGGGCTTTGTATCCAGACCCACAATTCTTTTGGGACACCGTTATTTTTTCAACCAACCAGACATCAATCTGCAGACTCTGCAATTAGCATTCCCGATCAAAAAACATGGCGTTGCAATAGCATTGAGTCATTTTGGAATAGAAGGAGCCTTTAGGGATCTCATGATGGGAATATGTTATGCAAAAGGGTTTGGTCCTGATTTATCAATAGGAATTGGCCTAAGAAGGCAGCATTTGTATATTCCGGCTTATGTGGATGAGGAAAATTATTTCCTTGATTTTGGCGCTCAGTATAGAATGACTGAAAAGATGATTCTGGGAATTCTGGTGCAACAGTTAAACCTGTCCGGCAACAGTTATAATATACAGGATTATTTGCAGTTCAATCTTGGGGCCGGATTATACTATTTGTTTGATAAGCAATTGGGTTTCGCCTTCGATATGGCGTATAACCAAGTTTCGGGCATACTTTTTAAATCCGGTATTGAGTATAATATAGTTCCAGATCATTTTTCCCTGCGATTGGGATTGATCAGTAAGGATTTGATTCCCACATCAGGTTTTGGGATTTCCTGGAATCAGTTTAGCCTGGACCTGGGATCATCTTTTCATCCCAGGTTGGGCATGTCACCACAAATTGATTTATCCTATGCTTTCTAAAAATTTCATACGCATCTGGATATGGATCCTTGGTTTGTCTTTATGTTCAATGGAGCAGGCCCGGGCACAAATTGAGGACCTTGTAGATGAGGAGGATTTTATTTTAGAGATTCTCATGGAGCTAATGCCGGAGGAATTGGCTGAAAATCCAGACCTAAGTGATATTATGGAGATGTTGCAAGCGCTGAAGAGGCAGCCCATGGATCTGAATTCCATTAGCGAGGGGGAGTTAATGGGATTTCGGGTTTTGTCTCCCTTATTGATTGGAAGAATTCTGGAATACAGAAGAAAAACCGGTGGCTTTATTTCTATTCATGAATTGCAGGTGATCGAGGGGTTGGATTTGCGATCAGCCCGGTTTCTGAGTCAGTTTTTTACCGTTCGCAACTCCTCTACCTTGGAAAATATTACCTATAAGGAGTTGGTAAATAAGGGCAGGCATGAATGGATATTTCGATATAGCCGTATGCTGGAGCCTCAGCAAGGGTACCAAATCAAGGATTCTACGCGGTCAAGATATTTAGGTTCCCCGGATCGTCTTTTGCTACGCTATCGCTATGATTTTTCACCTGATTTAAAAGTGGCCATCAATATGGAAAAAGACGCAGGTGAGCAATTCTTTTCCGGAGTACAACGATATGGTTTCGATTTTTATTCCGGCAGTATGCATTTAAAGAATCAACGTTATTTTTCGGAGCTGGTGATTGGGGACTATACCCTTCAATTCGGACAGGGATTGGGTGTTTGGGCAGGTTATGCTACTGGTAAAGGAGCTATATTGCATGGAATTGCCAGACAGGGAATTGGCATCAGGCCCCATACTACTGCGAATGAAATTGATTTTCACCGTGGAATTGCAGCCACATTCTATTTTGGTTCCTGGCGCTTTATCCCGTTCGCATCTTATAGGAAAAGGGATGGAAATGTTCAGGTTGGGGAAAATGGGGTTGATATTGTACAGTCTTTAGGACAATCCGGACTGCACCGTACGCCCAGTGAGGTCAGGAACAGGCAGCAGGTGGAGCAACAAACTTATGGGATCAACATAGAGCAACAACATCGTCTTTGGAGGATGGGACTGACCGTATATTCCTGTCATCTTTCAGCGAGCCTGCAACCTCAGGATTTGATGAGGAATCGGTATGCATTCCGCGGACAAGACCTGTTCCACTCCAGTTTTTATTATCAGGCCAATTTTCGGAACACTTATTTTTTTGGAGAATCTGCCTTGAGTGGCAATGGAGGGATGGCTTTCTTAAATGGAGCTCTTCTCAGTTTACATCATCATGTTTCATTGGGTGTCCTGCATCGATATTATCAACCCAATCATCACTCGTTTTTTGGACAGGCGTTTGGAGAGGGAAGTGCGGTAGCAAATGAAAATGGCCTATACCTGGGATTGCACTATCAACCCAATCGAAAAGTAAGTCTGATTGCCTATATGGATTGGGTTTCATTCCCTTGGGCAAAATATAGGATTGACGGACCGTCCAGGGGATTGGAGTTGTATAGCCAGTTTACATATGCCTGGAGCAGACGAACGCAATTGGATATTCGTTACAGAACCAAGCAAAAACAACTGAATCTCGATGTGGGCGCCCCCGAACATGTTTTGGAACGAACGGAACACCACCAATTCAGAATCAGCTTTGATAGTAAACTTGGACAAAAATGGAGGATCAGGAATAGGATAGAACAGGTTCATTATAGCATTGGAAACGCTCCGAAGGAATTAGGATGGATGTTTTATCAGGATTTGTTCTTTCAGCCTATGGGTGCAAAGGTAACAGCCAATTTGAGAGTGGCTTACTTTTGTACAAATAGCTATGATACCCGTATTTATGCCTATGAGAATGATGTTTTATACGCGAGTTCTTTTCCAGCTTATCACAATAAGGGTGTCCGGTCTTACCTGAACCTAAGATGGAAAATCAGTCGCACATTGGATGTTTGGGGCCGTTATGCGCTGAGTGGGTTTTTTGATCCCGATAATATTGGAAGTGGCCTGGATCAGATCACCAGGGGAAACAAGCGATCTGAGCTCAAATTACAATTTCGTTTTAGAATACTTTGACCATAAAGACATAGTCTTGTATTCGTTTGATTTGTTCTGTCCGGGCTAAGCCATTCAAGTGATTTCTTTTGCCTGGCAATCCTACTGGCTCCTCCAGCATATCTGCAGGTATGCCGGAAAGAGTCGAAACCAGCGTTTGGGTCTTGATGGCAAAAGAGGTGCCATCCAAACCAGCCTGTTTGCCACTAATGATACCGATCACCTGGCCTTTGGAATCCAATAGCGGCCCCCCGCTGTTTCCAGGGTTGAGGGGGATTGAAATCTGATAAGCACTGGTGTCTCCGCTATAACCACTCATTGAGCTCAAATAACCCTGGCCATAGACTGCTTCATCCCGCGGATATCCAAGGGTGAACACATCTTCTCCCAATTCAGCTTCTTTTTCTTTGAAGACATAGGGGATATTTTTGTATTCCTTAAAAGCCTGATCAGTGATTTTTAGAATTGCCAGATCGGATTCGGCGTTCATATACACCACACTTGCCCGGTAAGATTGTCCACCGGCATTCTGAAGTTGAACGGAATCAGCATCGGCTATCACATGGTGGTTGGTCACTACATAACCATTGGTGGAGATAAGAAATCCGGTAGCCCCAAAATTGTTCTGTGCTGTATTTTTTAAATCTGGATTGATACCCTGTAACACCTTGTTTTGTGCATTTACGTCCCGTTTTACGGTATTCATATCCCGCCTCAATTCCCGGTAATTGGAACTGCTTTGCTCCATATTGCGGTAATATCCACTGAGCCACAAAGTGCTAAATGCAGTAATAATAGCAATGGCAGCAGCCGCAACGGCATTGACTTTAAAACGCCTCCAAAGAAATTTGCTTTCATGTTTGTTGATCAATATCTTGTTGTCCAACTCTTTAATCTTGCTGTTTTCTTCAAAATATTGCGCTCTGGCCTCCTGTAAATTCTCCTTGAATTCCTTCCGTTTTGCATATTCCCGTAGCATGCCGGGCATCATCTCATTCTCCATTTCCAATCATTTGCTTTCAAAAAATAGTTTCTTAAGCCTTTGCAGGCATTTGTATTTTTGATTTTTGGCGTTGTCCGGATTTGTATAATTAAATTTGTCGGATATATCCTGCATAGACAAGCCTTTTATATAAAAATCGAGTAAGATAGATTTGCAGGGCTCCCCCAAACGATCCAAAGCCTTTTTCATTTGCTCAAACTGCACTTCTTTTGCCCTGTGAACCTCCAGATCCAATGCTACTTCGGGCTCACTTTCTTCCAGATTATGCTCCACTATTGCCCGATCGCTTCTTTTAAGCTGTTTGAGCCAAAGCCGCTTGCAAACCGAATAAAGATATGTCCTGAGTTGGCTCGTCAGACTAAAATCGCCTGCAATTACTTTGTCATATAGTACACAAACCGCCTCCTGGAAAACATCTTTAGCTTCATCTTCTGATCCATTATTCCGTACAATCATCCCCATAATTGATGGGTAGCAATTTGCATACAATCGTTCAAAAGCCTGACTGTCCCCCGATAACATGCCTTCAATGATCATGCTATCGGTATAATGGGTATTGGATGTAGCTGTCTTATTCACCTATTAATACGTTGATTCGAAAAAAGTAACCCGGAACAAAGGTAGTATTTAGATTATTTAACTCAAACTTCTCCAAATATGTTAACTTAGCGAGTAATTTTAGAATTTACCCGTTTATTCATGTTAGAGGAATATAAAAGCCAGATTGATAAAGCAATTGCTCAACTACATTTTCCGGAACAACCTGCGGACCTTTATGATCCCATTCGTTACATTTTGAAACTTGGTGGCAAGAGAATCCGGCCATTACTTGTACTCCTTGCTGCGGACCTCTTTGACAAAGATCAGACCGGGAAGGCCATACCTGCTGCTTTAGCGGTGGAATTATTCCACAATTTTACCCTGATGCATGATGATATTATGGACGAAGCCCCAATGAGGAGGGGCAAACCTACCGTGCACAAAAACTGGAACCAAAACGTGGCTATTCTGGCAGGCGATAACCTGTTGGTTTGGGCCTATAAGCAATTGATTGTGTATGAGCCTGAAAAGTTGTCCCTGTTGTTGCCAATCTTCAATCAAATGGCCAGCGAGGTTTGTGAGGGGCAGCAATGGGATATGAATTATGAGGTGGCCAATATGGTTTCCAGGGAGGATTATATTGAAATGATCCGTCTCAAAACGGCAGTTTTGTTGGGTGCAGCATTGAAAATGGGAGCTTTGATTGGTGGAGCAACTGTTTACGATGCAGATTGTCTTTATCAGTTTGGAATCAATATTGGGATCGCATTCCAATTGCAGGATGATATTTTAGATACGTATGGAGATAGTGCGCAATTTGGAAAGCAGATTGGTGGAGACGTGTTGGCCAATAAAAAGACTATTTTGCTGGTAGAT
>DATGNG010000253.1:0-3479 GCA_035306865.1 Sphingobacteriaceae bacterium | reverse complement strand
CCTTCCAGATAGGCATGTTGTGGATCTCCGTGCTCGTAAACCTCTTGCACACCCCGGTACAAATGACCATTTTCATCCAGCAGGGAAGCGACCTGATCCGGAGGGGCCACCGTACCCCATTTATAGGGTCTCCATTCGGATGTCAGGGTCAGGTGTACCCCAAAATCCTTGTCTGTATTTTCCTTTGCCCAATCCACCATCCCCTTTGACCAGGCGCAATTGAACATGATCGTTGCCGAAGTGATCAGGCCTTCACTCATCCCCTTGACCGTACCCATATTGGCTGCCTGGCACATGCCCGCATCGTCGTTGTTGATAATCAGCAGGATCGCATCCTTGTCATACCCCAGTTTTTCCGCCAGGGTCTGTGCCGTTGCTCCCTGAGCGCCAAAGAGGAGGCCGCTTGCCAAAAGGGTCAGGGATAAAAATTTCTTTTTCATTGATCTGTACATGATTCAGTTGATTTTTTGTTCGTCATACAAACTTATATAAAATTCTTGCTTTCTCATCAATTTCTTATCATATGGCAATTTGAAACTGAAGGTTATGTTGTAGTTTTACTTGACTTGAAAAGAAGGAGATAAAAGCAGACAGGAGAATACAGATAAATATGGAACTTGCGAAAGAAATAGCAGCGTACAACCATCAGCAACCCGAAGAGTACAGGCCGATCTGTGAGATGCTTGCACGGGAAATCACAGCGTATCTGTCCGAAGCGACCAATAAAATCTGGCACAGGCATCCGGTCTGGTTTCTGGACGGCAATCCGGTCACGGGCTATACCAAAGAGAAAAGAGGATTGAGGCTGATGTTCTGGAGTGGGGCAGATTTTGAGGAAGACGCCCTGAATGTGAAAGGAGGGAAATTCAAGGATGCCTCTATTTTTTATAATTCGGTTGACGAAATCAACCCGGAAGACCTGAGACGCTGGCTCGAAAAATCAAGAAATATCCAATGGGATTATAAGAATATAGTCAGGCGGAAAGGGGTATTGGAACGGCTTAAATAGTCTTATGATCACATACTTTGTGAGTAAATGGTTTTCAACTTTAAATAAAGAAGCAATGAGGACAATATTTATACTGATCATCCTGTTTATGACGGATATCACCGTCGCTCAATCCGGTTTTCCCGACTTTTTGCAGGGGACCTGGAAGATGGAAAACAAGGAAACTTATGAGCACTGGGACAGACTCAACGATCACACGCTCAAAGGGTTTTCGTATCAAATGGCGGGCGGTCAGATGAGGGTGTCCGAATACCTGAATATTAGCCGAAAGGCGGATCAAATTACATATACCGCTACGGTACTGAATCAGAATAGAGGCGAAGGGATCAGTTTTGAAATGACGCAAAGTGACAGTATGTATGTGTTTGAAAACCCCCGGCATGATTTTCCCAAAAAGATTGTTTACCGCCAACTTTCTGAAACAGAGTTGTTTGTATCCGTGTCCGATGGGGGCCAGAAAGGATTTGCCTATAAACTGCTCCGGCAACACGCGGACAAGGCTGAAAGCGATCCGGCTGTATCCAATCCCAACTATGATAAGGCCCTGGCCGATAAGCTGGGAGGCGATGATTACGGAATGAAAAGCTACTTTTTGGTTATCCTGAAAACAGGGCCGAATACCACTGCGGACGGAGACCTGGTCAGCGAGAGCTTCAGAGGACATATGGACAATATCAATCGTCTGGTGGAGGACGGAAAGTTAATTGTTGCAGGACCGCTGGCCAAAAATGAAAACACGTACCGGGGTATCTTCATCCTGGACAAGGTGGCTTCGCTGGAAGCGGCGGAAGAATTGCTGCAAACGGATCCCGCTGTCAAAAATGGCTTGTTGGCATATGAAATTTTCACCTGGTACGGTTCAGCGGCACTTGCTGAATATCTGCCGTTCTCCGATAGAATCTGGAAATCACAACCTTAGCAGGTAATTTTTTGAAAATATATTTTGTGGTTTGCTTTATTATATTTTACTTTGTATTTCAAAGTACTTTGATTATTAGAACAGATTCTTAATCACAAAAAATTAGAAGCAATGAAAAGCAAAAGATTACTCGCTATTTTCGCAATAGCAGCACTCCTGTTATCCATCCCCTTGATTGCCATGCAGTTTACCGCACAGGTGGATTGGAAAATTTTTGATTTCGCCGTTATGGGGGTTTTATTGTTCGGTGCGGGGCTTTTATGTGAATTCACTTTGAGAAAGGTGAAAAGTACCCGAAACCGGATTATTATTTGTGGGGCAATATTATTTTTATTTTTTATGGTGTGGGCAGAGCTTGCAGTTGGTATATTTGGAACTCCATATGCAGGATCCTGATGAAAATGAACAATGTACTTAAACTCGAAGAAATTGGCCAATTTGTATTGGCGATTGTACTTTTTGCCCGGCTTGATTATAGTTGGTGGGTTTTTCCGGCCTGCCTGTTGCTGCCTGATCTGTCGATGATCGGGTACCTGGTCAATACCAGGACAGGGGCCTGGCTCTATAATTTTTTCCATCATAAATTGCTTGGTGTTTTGATAATTGCAACGGGCTATTGGATAAATAATCAGTTGATGATACTGGTGGGCCTGATTTTATTCGGCCATGCGGCAATGGATCGGGTTTTTGGATATGGGCTGAAATTTGCAGATGATTTTAAGCATACTCATCTGGGTTGGATCGGAAACAAAAAGGAGCATTGACCTTTAATATCAAGCCACCAATATCAAGACAATTTAAAAGAGGCATATTGAGTTTATGAAATTCGGACAGGTAGCAGATCCCTCGGGCATTGATTTCACCATTCCCCAGACCCCGCAGGCTTCGCTGGAACTACTCGGACACAGCAAGTCCGGCCCCCCTCTGGAAGTATATGTCGGTTGTGCCAAATGGAACAGGAAAGATCTGAAAGGGTTTTATCCCCGTGGAACCAGGGATGAGCTGGTGTATTATGCGACACAGTTCAACAGTATTGAGCTGAATGCCACCTTTTATAATTCACCTTCGAAATCCCAGGTCGAAACATGGAAAGAAAAGGTGCCGGAAGGGTTCAGGTTCTTTCCCAAAATCCCCCAGTCCATCAGTCATTTTTCGCGCTTGTTGAATACGGATGATAAAGTAAGGGATTTTGTGGATTCCACTGTGCTGTTTGAGGACAAACTGGGCATGGCTTTTTTGCAACTGATCGACAATTTCAAGCCAAAAGACTTTGACCGCCTGGCCTCTTTTTTGAACGGTTTTCCCAAAGGGTACCCACTGGCGGTTGAAGTACGCAACGCGGAATGGTTCTCCCGGGATGTTTCGGAGCGCTATTATCAATTGCTGGAAGAGACCGGGACGACCAATGTGCTGGTGGATACGGCCGGGCGACGGGATATGATGCATATGCGCCTGACAACTCCCATGGCGTTCGTCCGGTATGTGGGGGCCAATCATCCCTCTGATTACACCCGGTTAGATGATTGGATCAGCACCATTGTGGAATGGAAA
>DATGNG010000252.1:0-6658 GCA_035306865.1 Sphingobacteriaceae bacterium | reverse complement strand
CTTTGAGGAGCCGAGCCCCAACCTTTTCTCTTTCAATAACCCTTACGGTGCCTGTAGGCGATGTGAGGGCTATGGAAAAGTGATCGGGATAGATCCTGATTTGGTGATTCCGGACAAGAGCCGATCGGTTTATGACGGAGCTATTGCACCCTGGAGAGGAGAAAAGATGGGTGAATGGCTACAGAAATTAGTCAAGAATTCGCTCAAGTTTGATTTTCCCATTCATCGCTCCTACAGTGACCTGACTCCTGCCCAACAGGAATTGTTGTGGACTGGAAACGAATATTTCAAGGGACTCAATGATTTCTTTGTAGATCTCGAACAGCATACATATAAAATCCAGTACCGGGTCATGCTTTCCCGATACAGAGGAAAAACCACTTGCCCGGAGTGTAGGGGAACCCGGTTGAGGCAGGATGCTTCCTATGTACAAATTCAGGGCAAGTCTATATCAGATGTGGTTTTGATGCCGCTGGATGAAGCCTTGAGCTTTTTCCAAAACCTGTCTCTGGAAGCGCACGAGCAGATTATCGCCAAAAGGGTGCTGGCAGAAATTGTCACCAGACTACAGTTTCTGATTGATGTTGGCCTTTCGTATTTGACACTCAATCGGCTTTCGAACACCCTGTCCGGCGGAGAGTCCCAAAGGATCAATCTGGCGTCCTCCCTCGGCAGCTCATTGGTTGGGTCTATTTATGTGCTGGACGAACCAAGTATAGGGCTTCATCCACGGGATACCCAGCGATTGATCGGGGTATTGAAGGCACTGCGTGATGTAGGGAATACCGTGGTCGTGGTGGAGCACGAGCAGGAAATGATGGAAGCCGCGGACCATCTCGTTGATATAGGCCCCGAAGCCGGCATTCACGGTGGTGAAGTTGTGTTTCAGGGAAATTATAATGAAATTATTGACGATCTTAATAGTCTGACCGGTAAGTACCTGAGTGGAAGGGAGTCGATACCGGTGCCTGCTTCAAGAAGGCAATGGAGGGACTCGATTGTGGTCAATGGAGCCCGGGAGAACAATTTGAAAAATATCAACATCCAGTTCCCCCTGCATATTTTCACCGTGGTGACCGGAGTATCGGGCTCAGGCAAAACTTCCCTGGTCAAGCGTATTCTTTATCCAGCAGTTCAAAAGGCCATTGGCAATTATTCCGGAGAGAAAACCGGACTTTACGATTCCCTGACGGGAGATGTTTTCCAGATCGAACAGGTAGAAATGGTGGATCAGAACCCCATTGGCCGATCCTCCCGCTCCAATCCGGTGACCTATGTCAAGGCTTGGGATGAGATCCGTAATCTGTTTAGTTCCCAATCTGCAGCAAAAGCATTGGGGCTCAAACCTGCGGCCTTTTCATTCAATGTGGAGGGAGGACGCTGTGATGTGTGCCAGGGCGATGGCGAGGTCAAAATCGAAATGCAGTTTATGGCAGATATTGTGCTGACTTGCGAAGCCTGTGCCGGCAAACGTTTCAAGCAACATGTCCTGGATGTCACCTGGAATGGCAAAAACGTGTCGGAAGTTTTGGAAATGAGCATTGATGAGGCGATTGTGTTTTTTGAGGATCAGGCCAAAATATTGGCGCGGCTGACACCACTTTCAGCGGTGGGCTTGGGATATATCAAACTCGGCCAGTCCTCCAGCACCCTTTCTGGCGGAGAGGCCCAGCGGATCAAGCTCGCCTCCTTCCTGATCAAGGGAAACAATAGTAAAAAGACGCTTTTTATCTTTGATGAGCCTACAACCGGACTTCATTTTCACGATATCAAGAAGCTGCTGGCCTCTTTCGATGCCCTGATCGCACAGGGTAATAGTATTTTGGTGATCGAGCACAATATGGAAATGATCAAAAGTGCAGATTGGGTGATAGACATAGGCCCCGAAGGCGGCGAAAAGGGCGGAAAGCTGATTTTTGAAGGTACGCCTGAAGAGTTGGTCCATCAGGAAAATTCCCACACGGGAAAATTTTTAAGGAATCACCTTTTGCCGCAAGCCCAAAACGCTGAATAGCTGGGGAGTTTGATTACATTTGTGGAGTATGAAGTATCTGCGACTGTTACTTTTTCCCTTTTCCCTGATTTACGGAACTGTCATCTGGTGCCGCAACCGCCTTTATGATTTGGGGGTAATGACTCAGACAAGTTTTGATCTGCCAGTGATTGTTGTGGGGAATTTGGAGATAGGTGGTACGGGCAAAAGTCCGATGATCGAATACCTTATCCGGCTGTTGAAAGTCGATTATAAGATTGCCACCCTCAGCAGGGGTTATGGACGCAAAACAAAGGGGTATTTGGAGGCTCGACCAGGGACAAGCGCAATAGAGGTGGGTGATGAGCCCCTGCAGTTCAAAAAGAAATTTCCTGACATTACGGTTGCCGTACAGGAGAATAGGGTTGCCGGAGTTGAAACCTTAAAGAAAGACCATGACCTTGTGCTGCTGGATGATGCCTACCAGCACCGGGCTTTGAAACCAGGACTCAGTATTCTGCTGTTTGATTATAACCAACTTAATGATGTCAAAGTACTCTTTCCCGCTGGAAATTTAAGGGACCGGATCAGTGAGCGGAGACGGGCCGATATCATGGTGGTGACCAAGTGTCCTAAAAACCTGGACCACAACAGCAAGCAAAGGATCAGCAAGCAATTGGAAGTGTCTGGAAGACACGTCCCGGTCTTTTTTGCCGGGATTTCCTACAGTGATCCAATACCGTATAATAACTGGATTTCAGGCGAGCAAATCAAAGATCCGGAGACGGCCGCCGTGAAACTGGAAGACTACCAACAGGCATTGATAGTGACCGGGATCGCCCGACCCGCTCCATTTGAAGCCTATGTCAGATCCTGTATAACACAAGTCGAAACACTAACGTTTCCTGACCACCATCCGTTTTCTGTAGGTGATATCAACCTTATTGGCAGAAAGTTTGAAGCAATGAATTCGGAAAGTAAAGTAATTCTCACAACTGAAAAGGATAAAATGCGCCTCATGACAAAAGAGTTCGCAGGCCAATTGAAGGAATGGCCTCTATATTATATTCCCATCAGGATGGAGTTTCTGGAAAGTGACGGAGAAGATTTTGACTCACAGGTGTTGGAGTACTGCCGCCAATTTTAGTATTGTCCCGTGCCCAACAGCACTAAAGTACAGGCCTCAACAGCCTCTATCCCGGCATCCTCAGCCATTTTGTAAAGCTCCTTGTTTTCTGTGCCGGGATTGAATATAATCCGCCGTGGTTTGAGGGCCATCAAATACTGGTAATATTGAAGCTGCAATTTGGGGCCAATATACAACGTAACGGTGTCGATCTCCTCTACCGTAGAACCAGCGGGTAATATAGGTTCTCCTGCAACTTCACCGCTCTTTAAGCCAATATTGACTATGGGATGCCCGGCGTTGGTCAGCCTGTGTGCGGCTTTATAAGAATATCGTTCCGGATTGGTGCTTGCTCCAAGAATCAATGTTTTTTTCTTTTCCATATTCTCCATATTCCTTTACTCCATACTCCTTTAAATATACAAAAAATATTCCGATAATGGAAAAATTATCCAAGCATTGTCCCCAAACTAATTGCCCCCCATATATTCGCCCCTGTGTGAATAAGCGGCCTGTCGGACCACAGGCATATCCAGGATATCATACAATCGGTCCAGGTGAAGCAGACTATTGTTCGCCATATTGGAAAGCAGCACGATCGTTATATCATTTTCCAGATCCCGCACATAGAGATTCCGGAAGCCGTGCCACCACCCGGCATGATATACGATTTTATGTCCATCAGCCTCAAACGTTCTCCATCCCAACCCATAACTGAAAATCCCTTTATCTGGCTTGCTATAGGCTTCATACGCAGAATCGAGCGTGGACTGGCTCAACAATCGGCCTTCATGTAAAGCCCGGTCAAACAAAAATAAATCCTGCACCGTACTATAGATGCCTTTGTCCCCCACCGGACCATCCAAAAAATTCTGTACAACAGAGCGCCGCCAAACTTTGTCATGCCCGATTACATGAGTGGGTATTTTATCATAGGTGGCTTTAGAATAGACCGCAGTATTTTTCATCCCTGAAGGCCCAAAAATATTCTCCTTCATAAATACGGCAAAATCCTGCCCGCTCACCTTTTCAATAATGGAGGCGAGCAACATATAATTGGTGTTGTTGTAGAAAAACCGACCATCCGGAGCCCCATACCGCATGGGTTTGTTTGAGATCAGCAGATTAACCGCATCCTTATTGCTCACTCCTACCCGCTTGTCTTCCCAAATCTGATCAAGCATATAGATATAGTTTGGCAAACCGGAACGATGGGTAAGCAGTTGTTTGACCGTGACCCCCGGATAAGGAAAATCCGGAAAAAAATCAGTCAGCTCCTGGTCCAGATCCAGTTTGCCGGACTCCCATAATTTTAGCACTCCGGCAGCAGTCAGGGGCTTGGATACGGACGCAAGCTCAAATTGGGAGGTGATCCTCAGGCTGTCCCTCAAAAGATGGTTGGCCCAGCCCATGGTGTTTTGATAAATGATTTCTCCGTTTTTTGCTACCAGCACATTCCCGTTAAATCCCGAGCGTTGGTGCAAACGTGACATATATTCATGGATTTGAGGGTCTGCATTTTCCTCATCATATATCAATGCCAGGCTGTCTTTAACAGCCTGCACCAGCGCGGGGTCCTTTACAATTGTTTTTTTTGTGGTGAAATTACAGGATGCGGGGCCGATTAGGATTAAAAATCCCAATAAACCAAGGATAATAGGATATACGGATCTTCTCAAAACAACAAAATTGCTATGCGTTAAAAAAGAGTTTCAGACAGCAAGCCGCCCTTCCCTTGTGGATGAAACAAACTTAAGGATTTCATTTTTTTAAAACAAAAGTTGTAAGTTTGGTGTTATGAAAGTTGCATAAGTGGTTTGCAACAGAAACCAATTAATTATACACCTTAAATTAAGTGCTATGAGGTTTATTATCAACACATTGCTTACGGGTCTGGCAGTATTCCTGGCAGCAATCATTCTTCCGGATTCAGCTGTAGTAGTAGAAAACTTTGGCTGGGCAATACTTGCAGGCCTGCTTATTGGCTTTGTAAATGCAACATTGGGCAGCATACTCAGAGTGTTTACTTTTCCGCTCAACATTCTGACATTGGGGCTAATGTCTTTTGTCATTACGGTTTTGATGGTGATGTTTACCAGCTGGCTAATGGGCTCTAAGTTCCATGTAGAAAACTTTTGGTGGGCCACAGCATTTGCTTTGATTGTTGCCGTGATCGAGATGATTTTGGGCCGGGTTTTTGGAACAAAGAAATCGGATTGAAGGCCAAATGATTTGGATCAATAGTGTATCTTTGTGCCCATGACAAAAGAACAAGTTCAAGACTTGAGGGAACGCGTGAATTCCCTGAGGAGGTATCTTTGACATTGATACCCTAAAAAAAGAAATAGAAGAAGAGCAGCAGAAAACTTTTCAGCCGGGTTTTTGGGATGATTCCAAAGCCGCGGAAGGGATATTGCATGCGATCAAGGCCAAAAAGGTCTGGACGGATGAATATGACCGGGTTGCTGAAGCTATTGAGGATCTGGGCGTAATGTATGAGTTTTTCCATGCAGGGGATGCCACTGAAGCCGAGGCCAATAAGGAATATGAACGCTCTCTGAAATTGGTGGAGGACCTGGAGTTCAAAAATATGCTGAGCGCCAAAGAGGATCAACTCGATGCGGTCTTGCAAATCACTTCCGGTGCGGGTGGTACCGAGAGTTGTGACTGGGCCAGTATTTTGATGCGCATGTATATCATGTGGGGAGAAAATAATGGGTATAAGGTCGTCGAGCAGGATTATCAGGAAGGTGACGTAGCCGGAATCAAGACGGTGACCCTACAGTTTTCGGGAGACTTTGCTTATGGGTATCTGAAAGGAGAAAATGGGGTACACCGTCTGGTGCGGATTTCTCCATTTGATTCCAATGCCAAACGCCACACTTCGTTTGCGTCGGTTTACGTTTATCCTTTGGTGGACTACAATATTGAGATCGACGTAAAGGATTCAGAGATCGAATGGGATACATTCCGTTCGGGCGGAGCAGGGGGGCAAAATGTCAATAAGGTAGAAACAGCAGTACGGCTGCACCATAAACCTACGGGCATTATTATCAAAAACCAGGAATCCCGGTCACAATTGCAGAACAAGGACAATGCCCTGAGGCTGTTGAAATCCCAGTTGTATGAGATTGAAATGCGTAAAAGGCAGGAAGCTACTGCGAAAATAGAGGGAAATAAGAAAAGGATAGAATGGGGTTCGCAGATCCGCAACTACGTCCTGCACCCCTACAAACTGGTCAAAGATCTGCGCACCGACATCGAAACCTCCAATACCCAGGCCGTGCTGGATGGGGAGATCGATGAGTTCCTGAAGGGCTATCTGATGGAGTTTGGGGGTTGATCAGTGCACAAGTTCGTACATAAAATGTGCTATTTAACATTTTTATGTACGAACTTTTGTTGTTGCTATACATTTCTATGTACGAACTTTTGTTGGATCAGATTCAAAACCTGTGGACTAAGCAAATAATTTGGCCAATCTTGTGTTAATTTATATTTTTTTAAAAACCACTCCTTTCACAGCTTTCACTATTTCCGAGAAATGAATTCATTTCTCG
>DATGNG010000251.1:0-7130 GCA_035306865.1 Sphingobacteriaceae bacterium | reverse complement strand
GAAGCAAGTGCTGAAGAATTAGCGGAAATCAAGGAATATCTTGATCGTTTAGAAAAATAAGGCGATGGAAAACATAGATACCATAATACTGAAAGCCATCGGATGGGGTATTATACATTCACTGTGGATAGGCGCTCTCATATATAGCCTCTTGTGGATTGTTTTCCGCTTGATTGGTCCAAAACCAAAGTTCAACTCATGGATTGCCCAACTGTCACTCCTATTACTGTTGCTGTCGTTTTGTTATTCCTGTACGAAACATATCCTTGCAGGATGGGGATCAACATCAAGTAATCATAGCTATGCAGAAATACCTGATTTTGCTGTTCAAGGAAATATATCCTTTTTCAATATTCAGATCGAACATCTTTTTCCGTTCGTTGTTCTTCTCTACACGCTTGGCCTCATCGTCCAAACAATTTCTGTGATACGGGGATTCCAAAAGTTGCGCTTGCTCCGTATAGGTGGATTGCGACAAGTCCCTGAATCCTGGATAACATTGTTGTCGGAGAAGAAACTTCAGCTCAAAATTCACAGGCACATCGATTTCTTTTTCTCTTCAAGGGTGGATGTCCCTATGGTCATCGGGCATTTCAAACCGATTTTGTTGTTTCCAATAGGCTTATATACAAATATGGACATGGAACAGGTCGAAAGTGTATTGCTGCATGAACTGGCCCATATCAAACGTCATGATTACCTATTCAACCTGATCAGGATACTGACAGAAACGCTGTTGTTTTTCAACCCGTTTGTGTGGTTGATCAGCAAAATATTGGAACAGGAAAGAGAATATGCCTGTGATGACCTGGTTGTGGGTCTGACTGCCAAGCCACTTGAATACTCCCGGACACTATTGATCCTGGAATCATACCGGCAGAAAGCAAGCAACCGGTTGGCCATGCAGGCTGTTGGAAAGAAAAAACAATTGTTGTACCGAATTCAAAGAATGACCCAAATGAAAAAAAACACTTATTATCCCCGCTACAAACTGATCGTACTGATCCTTATTTCTATCTGCACGTTATCACTCGCATGGATCAGACCTGCAGAAAGCCAGTCTTCTCCTTCCCCAACGGTCGATATTCCTTTAGCGGAACCGATGAACAACATCCCGTCAGACACTTCGAGAATTGATGTCCCATTACCCAAAGCAGAAATCAATATGCCGTTGCCCGAAGCAAACATTGATCCGGTCGAAATAAATATAGACCCGAAGGGCTCTACTCCCGGTGCTGATTATCTGGACTCCCTACGTCGGTATTTTGACACGAAGGAATGGAAAGAGAAAAAGCAAGCTTGGAAACAGGACATAAAATCCGCTGATACTACGCTTGTGTTGTCAACCATGACCATAAATGGGACAAAACGGGATGTAGAACAACTGCTGGAAACAGTGCAACTGATCAAGAGGCATCGTGTGAGCGGCCAGGGATCTAAAGGATTTATAGAGCTGAATCGCTTGATCAAGGAGGAATTGGAAGCTGATATCAAAGACTGAACTTAATATTGATGTAAAATGAAACATAGAATTATATGGATCGCAGCCATGTTGCTGGCAGGAAAAGCCAGTATAGCACAGGAATTTAATTATCACATCATCGGCACGGTGCAAGCTGACAGCCTCGATGGAAAATGGGCATATTTGAGAATATACAATCCACCATCAGCCAGTTTGACCATTGATTCGGTTCTGGTTACTGACCGACGTTTTATATTTAAAGGAACACAAGCTCAGACACAAAAAGCTTTTGTTGCTATTGGTCAGGGATACCGTACGGTCACAACTTCACAAGGCAGGCACTTTTATCTTGAGTCAGAGACGATTACGATCGATATTTCTCACGCGGCCAACGATGCCATGGTGTCGGGTGGAGCGTTAAATTCTCAATACAATGACCTTCTGCAAAGCTTGTCTCCATCACAGGCACAAATAGATTCCTTGTATCGTGTTTACTTTGGCGCATCTGCCGAACAACAAAAATCAACTGATTTTATGCTGGCGATCTTACTGGGAGAGGAAAAAATCAAAAAGGAACAACAGCACCCTATTATGCTGGATTTTATCACTAAACATCCGGACTCGGAAATCAGTATGGACCTGATCATCGAATTGTCCAATTTAGCAAATAACCCAGATATAAAGAAGGTAGAAAACCTACTTTCCATTGTGTCCGAGAACATCCGCAGTACACCGAAAGCTATTGCTTTCCAGGATATCATCACCCGGATCAAATCAAGATCTGTCGGGCAGGTTGCACCGCTGTTTGTCCAAAAGGATATGCATGGTAACGCCCTCGCATTAGAAGATTTTAGAGGACAGTATGTTTTACTGGATTTTTGGGCCAGCTGGTGTGTGCCCTGCCGTGCAGCAAATCCAAAGCTGGTAGAAACCTATCATGCCCTAAAAGACAAAGAATTTACCATTATTGGTGTTTCTCTGGACAATAGTAGGGAAAATTGGCTGAAAGCCATTGAGGATGATGGTTTAGTATGGCCCCAAGTCAGTGATCTAAAGTTCTGGAACAATGAAGTGGCAAATTTATACCATATCAAAATGGTTCCTCAAAGCATCCTGCTTGATCCCGACGGTATTATTATCGGCGTCAATGTATGGAGTAAGGAACAGATAGAAGCATTGATGAATAGATAGTCATGTAATCACAGAGGGTGTGTATGTTTTGTGTTGTCAAGCATCATTCCAATCTGACAGTCAGCGTCATGCGCACCGGGAAGGTAACCGATGCTCATCAAAAACTCTCCCACGATTTCACCCCCGGTGAATTTGAAGGTTTTTTTGAATAGTTTCACCCATTCTTCTTTAGATTTTGGATGGTGATGGTCAAGCCAAGCTGCAAAAGAACCGTATTCGTTTTGCAATTGCAGGATGGTTTTGGCATTTTCAATGGCCGCATTGATCTTGAGCCGATTGCGAATAATGCCGGCATCCGAGAGCAATCGTTCCCAATCCTCTTCTGAGTAAGCAGCAATTGTTGGAATGTCGAAGTCATGGTACGCTGTCCGGAACCCTTTTTCTTTCCGTAGAATGGTCTCCCAGCTCAGGCCAGCCTGGTTGATTTCCATAATTAGACGGCCAAAAAGTTCGTTGTCGTCACTTATGGGGAAACCATAAAATTGATCATGATACCTCTGGTGCAAATCACGCTTTTCACCTGGAGGCATTTGTAAAATAGCTTTGCAATATGACATTATTGTTTTGAATTTTCCTGAAGGAGGCGCTCCAGTTCATTGGCAGGAAATACACCTGACTGTCGCCATTTGACTTCCCCATCTTTGAAAATGATCAATGTGGGGACACCTTTAATTTGATATTTCGATGCTACCTGAGGATTTTTATCTACGTCAATTTTTACAATTGTCGCAGCATCTCCCACTCTTTGTTTTACTTCTTCTAAAATAGGAGCCTGCATATGACACGGTCCACACCAGGTTGCAAAAAAATCAACCAGTACAGGTTTATCGCTATTTATTAATTCATCGAATTTACTCATTTTTTACTTTACCTCCTCATAATGAACATCCTCAGGTTGACCTTTTACCCTGTCTCGGCGATTTGCATAAGTATTACAGGCTCCTGTATTTGCACAGCAGCCAATATTGAAAATTGCTGTGCTCGCAAATAATGCCCCCAGACCTGCAATCAGATAATCACCTGCATGAATTCCTTGCCCAACAACCACCAATCCCAAGATCAGACGTATAGTCCGCATAAAATTCCAGCCAATCAAATATTTTGCCATCATAATTCTTTTCCTATTTATTGGATACCACTGCTTTATTGGATACCACAGGATTTTTCTGTGATAACCACTCATTCATCCCTCCGGAATATATTTTTACATTTTTGATGCCATTTGCAGAAAGAACAGAATTTGCAATAGCCGCTCTATGTCCACTTTGACAATGAATCACAATTTGTTTGGTGGTATCAAATTTGTCCAAATTCTCACCTATTGTACCTACAAAGACATGATCAACCCCCTCAATATGTCCCTCTTCGTACTCACCTTCGTTTCTGACATCCACAACCTGGACATCAGGTCTATTCAAATAGGATTTAAATTCCTCAACGCTGATGATATCACTTTTTTCAAGAGGTAACCCTATGGATTCCACTTCTGAAATATACCCGATCACATTATCCAAACCAATGCTCATTAATTTAATGGTGAGATCTTTGACTTGACCAGAATCGGTAATCAAGATGATATCTTTGTTATAATCAACCACCCATCCTGCCCAGGTTGCAAAGGTGTTGTTGTTTGGAATGATGATGCTGCCCGGAATTGCACCCTGTTCAGAAGCAGAACGCGCCCTGGCATCAATAACCACTACTCCCCTATGATAAGCATCTAAAAAAGCTTGTTTATCCAGCTTGGGATGATCGGGGACTTCGGTCATAAGTGGCCGGTCCACTTTATTCAATTTTTTCATCATGGCAAAATATTTGGGAGGCTCCGGCTGGCCAGACAGGAGATTATCCACAAAACCTTGTTTGTCGTCTCCATATTTCAATGCCCAGTTATGTATCAATTCATAACCAATGGTAGAACTTGGCACTGCGTCCAGGGCTTTTCCACAAGCAGAGCCTGCGCCATGACCTGGCCATACTTGCACATGAGAAGGTAAGTTTTTAAATTTTTCCAGTGATTGATACATCTGTTTGGCTCCTATTTCCTGTGTCCCGGTCAAGCCTGCGGCTTTTTCTAACAGGTCCGGCCTACCCACATCCCCAACAAATACAAAGTCTCCCGTAAATAACATTACCGGTTCATCTGTGGCTGGATGGTCGCGCAATAAAAAGCTTATACTTTCTGGTGTATGACCAGGGGTATGCATCACTTCCAAAGAAAGATTACCCACTTTGATTATGTCACCATCTTTCAGCCCTTCATGTGGAAATTCGTATTGCCAATCTGGTCCACCTTCATTCGAGAGATACATTTTGGCGCCAGTCACAGCAGCCAATTCCCGCGTACCGGTTAGAAAATCTGCATGAATATGTGTTTCGGTGAGGTGAGTGATCTTTAAACCATTTTGTTTGGCAATTTCCAGATACGTCCCGATCTCTCTTTTGGCATCAATGACAATGGATTCACCCGTTGCCTGGCATCCGACCACAAAACTTCCCTGCGCAAGGGTTTTATCATAAACGTGTTGAAAAAACATAGCAAAACCTGTTTGATTTAATGAAATTAGCAAAAAAAATCCAATTACTATAACTTTCATTTTTGTTTTTATTTGATCCGATTATTCAGACTCGCCCATCCGCCACCGTTATGGACTTCCAGACCTTCCGACTTCAGTATATTCATGGCCGCACCGCTTCTTCCCCCGCTCAGACAACAGGTGATGATGGGTTTGTTCATTTTCTTCAGGTCTTTCACCTTGTTTTTTACCTTATCAAGAGGGATATTGATGCTGCCATCAATATGACCTGAAGCGTATTCTCCCGGAGAACGCACATCAACAATGACTGCTCCGTCTTCAAACAATTGCTTGAAATCTGTTTTTAGTCCTCTTCCAAATAGTGAAGATAATAAATTCATGTCTTTTATTTGTTTATATTTTGAATAATTAATACAAAGATGCTGTAATTTTCTGTTTAGTTTGGTGACATGTGTTACAGATTGTGATGAGTGGCCAAAATTGCAACACCTGTACATTTGAAAAAAATAAAATAAAATTAATAGTTTTCAAATTGAAAACTATTATATTTGTACAATGAATATCATAGTTAAAAGAGCAATACTGTACTATGTGGATCGCTATCCAAATGCAAAAAATGCTTTATTGATATGGTATAATGAATTTATAAAGCAAGATTTTATCAGTTTCAACGAATTGAAAGCTACGTATGGAAATGCAAGTATTGTAGCTAATAACAGGGTAATTTTTAATATCAAGGGAAATGAATACCGTCTAATCGTTTCTGTAAATTTTTCCAGGAGTGCAGCTTATATTATTTGGTTCGGCACACATAACGAGTATGACAAAATAAATTCAGAAACTGTTGCATTTGACACAAAGATATTAATGTACAAATCTTAAAGATATGGATTGGAAAGTATTAAACAAGGAAGAGCAGTATCAAACTGCAATAGCCCGGACGTTGGAGATATTTCATGTGGAAGAAGGTACACCGGAAGCCGACGAACTCGCTTTATTGTTGGTGCTGGTAAAGGATTATGAAGACAAACACATTCACCTGCCAGCGGTGGACCCTATTGAGGCCGTTAAGCTCAAAATGGATGAACAGGGAATAAAGGCCAAAGACCTGGAGCCTATTATCGGGAGCAAGGGGCACGTATCATCCGTATTGTCTGGCCGCCGGGATTTGACCCTGAAAACTGCCAAACGCTTAAAAGAGTTTTTTAATCTTCCAGCAGAGGTATTTATGTAGGCTCATTAAGTGTGATCATAAGTAAGAGTGGAACCAAAGGGATTGGCTGCGGCGCGCAAGGCCACAGCCTCCTTTGATAAAGGATTGGCTGCGGCGCGCAAGATCCCGCCCTTCAGGCCGCAGCCATCCCGGGAGGGGGGAGTCAAACCCCAAAGAAACCCTGCGATTGCTTCGCAATCTTTAGTTTTGTTGTACTCGACCTTGCTCAAGCAAGCTTGGCTCACCCCAGGGATTGGCTGCGGCGCGCAAGATCCCGCCCTTCAGGCCGCAGCCATCCCGGGAGGGGGGATTCAACACAAATAAATGCCGTTCGCTTGCGCTCAGGTTTTATTTTTATTTCCCCGGTCTCGCCCAAGCAAGCTTGACTCACCCGCTGGAAATAAAAATACCCCGACCTGTTGGCCGGGGCATTTATTTGTGTTGTGGAGCCGAAGGGATTCGAACCCTTGTCCAGCGAAGGTACTGTGTATGCCTTCTACATGCTTAGCTGCTGTTTAATTGTTGGGAAAGGGAAGGTCAGCTGCTCACCTATACCGGTTTCCTTAGTTGCTGTTTCTCATTGAAGTGGCGCAACTTCACTTCAACCAGTTTTGTATTTCGATGCCCCGGATGCACAAGCTACAAAACAGAACCTGTGCGGGACAAAAGCTATGCTAATTCTAAATTAGGCAGCTAAGGCGTAGTTATTTTCGCCATTTATAAAGTT
>DATGNG010000250.1:0-10015 GCA_035306865.1 Sphingobacteriaceae bacterium | reverse complement strand
CGATATTGACGTGCTAAGCAAAAAAGCGACCTACCATAAGACCATTTCGGGGATCACCTGGGAATCCAATTGGTTGGAAAATCGGTTGATCAATCAATCCACCGTAAAATACTTTCATTTTCTGGCCAGAGGGATCAATGGGTTTATGGCCAATGCGACCGATCTGGACCAATTTACCGAGAGTAGCAATCATAATTTCGGGTTGGGAAATGCCGTGAAATTTGTGGTCAACCGCCGGAGTTTTGTTCGGGCTTCCATAGAATTGACCAACCGTCTGCCCCGCGAAGCTGAATTGTTCGGTGACAGTGATACCCGTGCCCCCAACTTCCAATTGGAACCCGAACGCAGTTTCAATGTCAATTTGGGATATTCATTCGACTCCGACCGGCTCCATTTTGAGGCAGGTACTTTTTACCGTAAGACACAGGGAATGATCCTACTTGTTCCTGTACAACCTCCATTTGCCCAATACCAAAATCTGGACAGCATTCAGGGATATGGTTTTGATCTGGATTTAAGCTATCATTTCGCAAAAAACTGGACATTCCAGGGCAATCTTACCTGGCAGGACAACCGCATGGTGGATATAGCCGATGGATTACACAAATGGATCGAAGGCACCCGGCTGCGCAATACTCCTTACTTTTTCTCCAATGCCAGTATCTCGGGACAGTTCGCGAACTTATTCAGTACCGGAGATGGGTTCAAACCTTACCTCCATTGGAATTTTATCCGGGAGTTTTATCTCAATCATATTCCCAGAGATAAGGAACCAAAAGGCTTTTTGGGATTATTTGGAAAGTCGGGGGTGCCTGTCACCAATCTTATTCCGGATCAGCACCTGCTGACTGTGGGATTCAATTATTATTTCGTACAGCAACCCATAACCCTGGGATTTGAAATGAAAAACCTCACCGACACCAAGTTGTACGATTATTACAAAATTCAGCGTCCGGGCCGAAGCATACATTTTAAAATAAACTACTTATTCAATAAATAAAACAATTCACAATAACATAAATCACAATGAAAACAATCAATATTTTTGCGCTATCCTTGTTGATCACCGTAGGGATCTTTTCTTCATCCTGTTCTAAAGATGATCCGGATCCACTTCCAGAAACCACTGAAAAATACGTATTAATCACGCTTGCAGACCGCGTTTCGGGCAATAAAGCCGGTTTTATCTCAGCATTCGATGAATATCCTTCAGGAACGATTTCCAATGCAACCTCCGGATCCCTTGAAGGTCAGGGAATGGGTGGCTGGCGTGTATATGAAAACTATATTTTCAAAATGTTCCGGACTTCGGACTACGCCACCGGAATCGAAAAAATTGAGGTAGCCAAAGACGGTAGGGTAAGTGCCGGACAATTCATTGCATCTAAAGATGCATCGGCTGCAGGAAAATATTTTGGTACCGGTAATCTGGTGATACAGAATGAAACCAATGGGTTTTACTGGGATGCTGCCGAGCCTACCAAAATCCAAAAATTCAACCCCAGTACCATGGCAAATACAGGCTCAATTGATCTGAGCGCAGCCGTACAGGAAAGAGGTGAAGGTATTGAAGCTATCACATTCCGTTCCGTTGGACAGAAATTGCTGGCCATCAAGGGAGGAAAGCTTTTTGCCAATATCACTTATGCTACCAGTCCAGTAAATCAGATCGGATTTTTTGATGACTACTTTCCAGATGTATATATTGCAGTTATTGATGTTGCCTCCGGAAATTACGAGAAAACCATCAAAATCGAAGACACAGGCAGCATTGCCTATATCAACGAAAACCACATGTATGATTTCGACACCAATGGTGATTTATACATCGTTACTCAGGGTCGGTCCGCGTTGGGTGGAAAGTCCAAAATTGCCCGTATCAAAGCTAATGCTACCGATATCGACAACAGCTGGGAATTGAACTTCTCTGATTTCCGGGCAGCAGACAACGGAAAATTCGCAAACGTTTTTGCGAAAAATGGCCGTTTGATTTTTACCCTAAACACCGAAACCCTTACAGGTGGAGGAGCAGGCAATATCAACACCGCTGATATCTGGAAATTCTATTCGCTGGATGTCGATGATGCCTCCAAAACTTTCCGGGAAATTACTGGTGTTCCGGTAGGAACCAATCCCGGTGCCGCTATGGCTGCCATAGAAATAGATGGTAAAATCCTGTTGAGAGGTTCAACCCAAGCGGGTGAAAACGGTTATTATGAATATAATCCGAGCACCAACTCAGCGACCCTGTCCTTTAGTGTCAATGTAGGTGGTGGTGTATCCGGTTTCCACAAAATTGAAATTGAATAATTGAAACGTTTAGAAACAGTGTTTAGCCCCCCTGCATGAAAAATTTCATTATAGGACTATCGCTCTGTCTTGCTCCGGTGGGATTGATGGCTCAACAGGTTTTTTCGGTCAGGATTGACCGGATACCTGACACGCATGTGGATGACCCCATCTATCTCACCGGGAACTTCAACGGCTGGGATCCGGCCGCAGAAGAAATGAAATTGCAGCGGGCAGATGATGGTAGCCTGGGGATTACAATCACACTAAAGGATGTGCCAAGCGATCGGGTAGAATTCAAATTTACCAGGGGAACTTGGCATAGCTCCGAATGTAGTGCACAAGGCCGCCTGACCAGTCCACGATTGGCCGAATTAGGCAAGGACACCACAATAATCACCAGAATTGATGGTTGGAGGGATGATTTTCCGGCCAGTACAGCCTCAGAAAACGTACACTTACTGGATAGTGCTTTTTACATGCCCCAACTGGATCGTTATCGCAAAATCTGGATCTATCTGCCTGCCGATTATGCCAGCAGCAACAAAAGATATCCTGTGATCTATATGCAGGATGGTCAACATTTATTTGATGAGGCAACTTCACAGGGTCGCATCGGGCCGATAGAATGGGCGGTAGATGAAACGCTGGATGAGGTTTCCAATCCCTGTATCGTGGTGGCTATCAATCATCAGGATGATTACAGGGATCGGGAGCCGGAATTCTATTTTCATCCCAATGAACAGCACCCCAAAGTGGAGGGCCAGCATTATGTGGCCTTTATCGTTGAGACCCTCAAACCCTATATTGACAGGTATTACCGCACACTTTCCTACAAGGAGGGCACCGCGATTGCTGGCAGTTCCCTGGGTGGTCTGGTTTCGTTTTATGCCGGATTGTATTACCCCGAAGTGTTCGGAATTCTGGGAATATTCTCACCATCCATCTGGTTGGATGAGGGAAATTTAGAAAAAGATATAGATCAACTTGCCAATTATCCACATCAATTGAATGAAATCAACCAGCAACACCTATATTTTTATGCTGGACAGCAGGAAAACCGCCGCAAACCGGATGGAACCTTTGTCCGTATGCAGGATGATGTGGGACGAGCTATACAATTGCTTGAAAAAGTGGCCAATCCCAATATTTCATTGACTTTAAATCCTGCGGGAAGGCATGGTGCTTTATACTGGAGGGAGGCGTTTCCTGATTTCTACCAATGGTTCAGCAAACTTGTATTTGAAGAAAAAAGTGAAAATTAACATAAAAACTAATGAAACATAAACTGTCGAAGTTAAAAAGCTGTGTCATGATGACGCTGGCCCTGATGATGTTTGGTTTAAACGCCTCAGCTCAACCTATTGTGGTCACTGATATTGTGGGTCGCGAGGTCAAACTGGACGCTCCTGCCAAACGTATCATCCTGGGAGAAGGCCGTCAACTGACCACTCTTGCCCTACTCCATCCTGATCCGGTAAGCATTGTAGCCGGTTGGACCGGAGATTTCGAGAAATCGGGTGGATTGCTTTACGAAGAGTACCTCAAAGCCTTTCCCGATATGGCCAGGATCCCGACCATCGGATCCTCCGGCAAGGAAACTGTTTCCACCGAGCAGATTATTTCACTGAAACCGGACCTGGCCGTATTTGGAGCGGGCTCGCACGGTCCGGATGCCAGATCTGCGGATGTGATCCGTCAATTGGAAGCAGCAGGTATTCCCATTGTATTTATTGATTTCAGGTTACATCCGTTCAAAAATACCGTTCCCAGCATGCAGATTCTGGGTAAAGTCCTGGGCCAGGAAGCAAAAGCAGCTGAGTTTGCCTCCTTTTACAACCGGAGAATGAATCATATCAAAGGCATATTGGCCAGTCATTCCGATCTGTCCCGACCGAAAGTATATATGGAAATGATCCGGGGCAATGTTCCCCCCGGCTCACCAGGTAAGGGTAATCTTGGGGAATTTATCGAATTTGTAGGAGGAACCAATATAGGAACGATCCTACCCGGTGAAGTCGGCACCCTCAATATGGAGTATGTCATTTCTGAACAGCCGGACATTTATATTGCTACCGGCATTGCGGTACCAGGAGAAGACGGGTTGGTTATCGGGCACAGTATTTATTCCTTCCAAACCCAACAAAGCCTCAAAAACCTTGCTTCACGTTCAGTAGTCAGTCCTCTTAATGCCATCCAGCAAGGCAAAGTTTATGGAATGTGGCACCTATTCTACGATTCTCCACTCAATATAGCTGCAGTTGAGGCGTTGGCAAAATGGACTCATCCCGAACTATTCGGCAATCTCAATCCCCACGGTGTGCTCAAAGAAATAAATGAACGATTTTTGGCTTTCCCGCTAAAAGGTGTTTTCTTTGCAGAACTAAAATAGAAGATTTGACACAAAGTAAAGAAAATATAGCCTTAGGCTATCGCAAGCAATTTACCAAGCGGGTCCTTCTACTTTTCATATTGGCAGCCGCAACCATACTTTCATTCTGTGTCGATATTGCCGTAGGACCTTCCACTCTTGGATTTGGGGATGTAATAAAAACCATCTTTTCCAAAGACTCCATGGATCTGGCAACTCAGGTCATCGTTTGGGAAGTACGGATGCCCTACTCCATCATGGCCTTGCTTGTGGGGGCTTCACTTTCTATTGCCGGATGTGAAATGCAGACCATCATGAACAATGCGATGGCCAGCCCTTTTACTTTGGGCGTGTCCGCGGCAGCTTCATTCGGAGCTGCACTGGCCATCATTATCGGGGTGAGCCTGCCGGGTGTAGGCACGGAATGGATGGTTTTGGCCAACGCCTTTCTATTTGCCTTTGGAGCAACCATGTTATTGCAAACCCTTTCTTCCCTCAAAGGAGCTGGCCCTGAAGGCCTTGTGCTTTTCGGTATCGCCCTGGTTTTTACTTTCAATGCCTTTACCGGCATCTTACAATACATGGCCAGTGCCGAGGCGCTACAGCAATTTATCTTTTGGAGCTTGGGATCACTGACCAAGGCCAATTGGGAAAATATCCGCTTTTTATTGATTCTCATTGTGGCTATCGTACCTTTTTCCCTCGCTTCCGCCTGGAAGTTGACTGCTCTGCGGTTGGGAGAAGACAGTGCCAAAAGTTTTGGGGTCAACGTGGGTAGATTGAGGTTCCTTTCCTTATTAAGAGTCAGCATTTTGACTGCAGGATCAGTATCATTTGTGGGAACCATTGGATTTATTGGTTTGGTCGGCCCACATATTGCCAAATTGCTTGTAGGGGAAGATCACCGGTTCTCGTTGCCTGCCAGTATCCTCTCCGGAGCATTAATCATGTCTCTGGCATCAATAGCCAGTAAAGCATTGGTTCACGGAGCTATTATCCCGGTCGGTATCGTCACATCGCTGATCGGTGTACCTGTATTCATTATTCTAATATTCAATAAGCGATCAAAATAGGATTGTTCATTATTAATTCGTAATTTTGAATCATTCTAAATGCTGGTGAAATGGAAGTATTGGAACAGTTAGAAATAGAGAAACAGTCAGAAGTAGCAGGCAGGGTACAAGCCAGACCTCCTCTCATCGAGAGTGGCTGTGAATTTATTGGAAAGCTCGAAATCAAAGGCCTAAATGCAGGTTATGGTAGGAAAGCAATCCTTCATCAACTGGACATCCCTCCATTTGAAGTTGGACAGGTAACCGTGTTGACAGGTCCCAACGCTGCAGGAAAATCAACCTTGCTCCGGGCTTTGGCAGGTCTTCTTGAAGTACAGGGTTCCATGAAGTTCAACGGACAAGAACTTGTGGGTATGTCCGCTCGACAAAGGGCAGGAATCGTTGGCTTTATGCCACAACATGTTCCAAACAACATCAACCTCTCCGTAATGGAAGCAGTCATTTCCGCACTAAAAGCCTCCCCTTTCGATGCGGTTTCCGGAAAAAACAATTCGCTTCACGGACGGGCGCTTGACATACTCGAGCGCATCGGTATCACCCATTTAGCCTTAGATCACCTTAGTCAATTGTCCGGTGGGCAAAGACAAATTGCTTCCCTGGCCCGAACTGTGGTTAGGGATCCCAAAATTCTGTTGCTGGATGAACCTACCAGTGCTCTTGACCTGAAACACCAGGTCAAAGTCATGAAACTCGCACGTTCATTTGCTATGGATGGAAGGATCGTCATTATTGTTCTCCATGATCTCAATCTTGCCCTTCGTTGGGCTGACCGGGTCATTGTAATGGACAAAGGAAAGATCGCCGGTTACGGGAACCCAACCGAATCAATTACCGCACAAACCATTGCAAAAGTATATGGGGTACATGTTCGCATCATCAATTGTCCGTTGGGACAACCCCACATGATAGTAGATGACGAGATGCAATAGGAAAAAGCCATGAACATCGAGGAGTTAAGGGAATATTGTCTCAATAAACCTGGAGTGACCGAGGAACTGCCCTTCGGGCCGGATACGCTTGTATTTAAAATAGGTGGGAAAATCTTTTTATTGGTAGGTTTGGATCAGGTGAACACCTTAAGGTTCAATGCAAAATGTGACCCAGAATATGCTCTCCTTTTACGTGAAAAATACATCGACACCGTCATTCCTGGCTACCACATGAACAAAAAGCATTGGAACACTGTCTATTGCAACCAGCAATTGAGCGACAAACAGCTTTTTGAACTCATCGATCACAGCTTCGAATTGGTCAAGAAATCCCTTCCCAAAAAACTTCTCTGAAACGCTTGAATACAACATTCGAGCAACATACCTCTTCATGAAATTTAACGCTTCATGAAAATATAATCAGTCACCAACGGCTCGAAACCATTTTCCCTGACAACCCTGGCTATCTGCCCCCTATGGTAGGTAGAATGATTGATAATATGAAATAAAATATCACTGATTTTACTTTCAAAAGCCAGCCCTTTACTATTTTGATATGAAACGGGTGAAGCCAAATCTCGCTCCGCCAAAATCTGCAGAGAATCCTTCAAATTTGCAATCTCTACTTCACGCAATTTCTCAATCGACACTAATTCCCATACCCCCAAACCCGGTTTTATCTCTCTGATTCTGTGGTTCCAAATGTGGTGTGCACCAACAATATGACTAAACAAACGATGAGCTTCTCCGCCTAACAACCCTGGATTCTCCACAAAAAACTCAGCAAGTTTCTCATTCACCTGAGCATTATACTCGAAATATTCTTTCAAAAATGAGGTATTCATTTGTTCTCTTTTCTTTGTAAATGAAACGTCTAAATGTGCTCAATTTTCAAATATACAATAAAAAGTAAGCAGGATCACTTAATTTAATAATTGCCCTTACCCAAGTTCATTCTGCAAAACCTCAACTTGCAAACTTATATTATTAATAACAACTAATTCCATATGGTTCATTCCTTCCACATTCCCGTACTGGGCCTTGCGTTTTCTATTGACACCCCACTGAAAGTTGCCCATTACGGCATCACCTCAGTTGTCTCCATCGTGGACGATGAATTGATTGAACGTATGCGGGAATTTCATTGTGGGCAATCCAAAATTCCCTACATACCTATTTCCAAAAATGAACCTGATTTCAGAGCCAAGCGTATTACCGCCTACTTAAATATGTTGGATTTGCTGGTTATCCGTAATACCGAAGCTTTAAGAATAGAACAATTTGGTATCGGCAAGGCCATTGATCAATACTTCGAATTCCTTCCGGAAAATTCGATTTTAAAAGCTCTTTACCTGGAAATGCAAAGTGAATCAGATCCAATAAAAAAAGACAATCTGCAACTCTATCTTCGCAGTCAGATTCAGGCCGGTTCGGTGGAGGT
Source organism: Sphingobacteriaceae bacterium (assembly GCA_035306865.1). Classification (GTDB taxonomy): domain Bacteria; phylum Bacteroidota; class Bacteroidia; order Sphingobacteriales; family Sphingobacteriaceae; genus DASRQK01. The sequence continues at coordinate 1,912 of DATGNG010000250.1, read as the reverse complement.
CAATATTATGTCTAAGGTAGATAAAGTAAATATGGGTCCAAAAAATGAGCCTTTAAGTGACCAATTCAGTGATGCAATGGCAGCGCTTAGGGGAGCAGCCAATAGTACCCTTCAAACTTCGGTGGTGCTATCCGCCGGACTCAATCCAAGACTTTACAGTTATCTCGCAGATTTTCAGGATTTTAAACCTGACCAAAACGGCCTTTCAAAAAAGAAAATCATTCTCAAAGTCAGCGATTACCGATCGGCACTGATTCAGGCAAAAATTCTGGCAAAAAAAGGAATTTGGGTTTCCGAGTTTCGAATAGAATCCGGCTTGAATTGTGGGGGCCACGCCTTTGCTACTGATGGATTCCTATTAGGGCCGATCCTGGAAGAATTCAAAACAAAAAGGGAGGAGTTTTTAATGGAGTTGGGCCAGGTATATCAAAAAGCCATAAATTCAGAACTTAATTCTGACGCCTCACATCCACACAAAAATCCCACTACCCGAATAACCGTACAGGGAGGAATTGGCACCTCAACAGAACACCAATTTCTGATCAACTATTATGAGCTTGATGGGGCTGGTTGGGGCAGCCCATTTCTCCTCGTTCCTGATGCCACGAATGTAGATTCAAAAACCCTATCAGACCTCACAACGGCAACAGCAGATGATTACTATGTAAGTGGTGCCTCCCCATTGGGTGTACCCTTCAACAACTTCCGCAAGAGTTCGGCCGAACAACAGCGACTCGAACGCATCGCAAAAGGCCGCCCAGGGAGTCCCTGCACCAAAAAATACTTGGTTTCAAACACCGAATTCACCAGCGAACCCATTTGCACCGCCTCCAGAAAATACCAACATCGCAAAATAAAACAGTTGCAAGCTGCATCCCTGGAACCCCATGAACTCCAACGACAATTAAACGAAGTCTTAGAAAAAACCTGTCTTTGTGAAGGCCTTGCAACCAGTGCTTACCTCAAAAACGACCTCCTTAAGCCCAAAGAAAATCCAGCTGTCGCCATTTGTCCCGGCCCCAACCTCGCCTGGTTCAACCGCACCTATTCCCTGAAAGAAATGATCGATCATATTTACGGCCGTATCAATCTCCTCCAGCAAGAATACAACCGCCCAAATCTGTTTATCAATGAATTAGACTTATACGTCAAGCATCTCAAAAAATTTGTGGATGACAACCGGCATACCCTCAATGAAAAAAAGGAGAAATACATCAGTAAATTCAAAAATCAATTGAATGAGGGTATTCGTTACTATGAATACATGTACGACCACTTAAGCAGCAATTCACCTATTTTCTCTAAGCAGATGCTTCTACAACTGGAAATTGCCCGCAAAAATCTGGAATAAAAATAAAATTTCACCAAGAACTCTACTTCCGCAAATTCACGTGAATTTGGGAAGTTCAAATTCCGCAAAATGATAAGTTTTTGCGGAATTTTATATTTTGGTGTCACGTCCTGAAAAAAGTTGACTGTTGGTCTTGTCCGTATTTTGGTTTACCCTTTCTCCCCCAATATTCAAAATTCTTTTTAAATTAACACTTCTATCATTACCTTTGAGAACATCTATCTGCATATTATAGATCATGACAAGATTCACCCTACCGAGAAGGAACCTTTTTGTACTTCACCTGCTGGCAATATGGCTGCTTGCTGGCTGTGCCACTGTGTCATTCACTCCAGCCGAGAGGCATCAAAACAAATATGAGATCAATCAGGAGATTGCTCCCGACCAAAAAATCGCAGAATTCATATTGCCCTACAAACAGCAAATGGAAGCGGAAATGAACCGGGTCATCGGCCACTCGGAAGTCATGCTTACCAAACCGGGCAATCAAGCCGAAACCCTCCTTGGCAACTTCTTCACCGAGGCACTACTGCACGAAGGACGCAAACTGGATCCAGATAT
>DATGNG010000249.1:0-2992 GCA_035306865.1 Sphingobacteriaceae bacterium | reverse complement strand
CTCGGGTTAAGTCAATTTTCCGGAGGACTTGATCCTTACCTATTTGATTGGCTTCGCCTTGTCTCCAAACAGCTGCTGAAACAACAGGGAAAAGAGCACTACTCCTGCACAGCCCACCAAATTGAGCCAGAGGAAGGCCATGATATCAAGTTGCCAGATGGTCACCACCATGATCTCGGTCAAAATTGCCGCCCATAGTACCGCCCTTCCACCAGCACGCCGTACATAAAAGGCTACTACAAAAATGCCGAGAATCGTTCCGTAGAAAAGAGAACCCAAAATATTGACTGCCTCAAGTAAATTGCCCAATCGGTTGGCATACAAAGCAATAATCATACAAAAAATCCCCCATACCAGGGTAAAGATACGGGATGCCGAAAGATAACTCCTTTCACCCCCATCCTTATTGATAAATCGTTTATAAATGTCTATCGAAGTTGTAGAGGCCAGGGAGTTGATGGCAGAAGCCGTAGCGCCCATAGATGCCATAAAGACAATGGCGATCAGCAATCCGATCAAACCCTTGGGGAAACTTTCGGTTACAAAGGATAGGAAGATATAATTATTGTCATTTGTGTCTGCCTTGCTGTCGTTTTTCTTCATTAGGGCGACCAGATCTCCCCGGATTTCTTTGGCCTGATGATCCGCTTCCTGCAAACGCAAACGCAACGCATCGATCTGCTGCTCATCATCCGCCGCCACAGCTTCCGTCAAGCGGTCTATATCCGCCTTTTTATTGTCAAATACAGCAACATGCTTTTCTCTCAAGGCTTCCACTTCTTCATGGTAAATGCTGTTTTCAATCTTGTTCAGCTCGAGTTTATTGAAGAAAATAGGAGGGGTATTGTACTGATAGAAAGAAAAAACTAAAATTCCGATCAGGAGAATGGAAAACTGCATAGGGACTTTAAGTAGGCCATTCATCAGCAGGCCGATCCGGCTCTCCCGGATGGATGAGCCGGTCAGGTAGCGACCCACCTGGCTTTGGTCGGTCCCGAAATAGGATAACTGTAGGAAAAATCCGCCAATAATTCCTGTCCAGACCGTGTATTGGTTATTGAGATCAAGTTTAAAATCGATAGCATTGGTTTTGCCAGATTTTCCGGCAATATGTAAAGCTTCTTTAAAACCAATACCTGAAGGCAGCAAGTGGACGACCATATAGCCAGCGGCCAAAAGACCCCCAAATATAATACTCATTTGCAGGAGCTGAGTGTAGGATACCGCCTTTGTCCCACCATATACCGTATAGATCACAACTAACGAACCAATAAACAGGGTTGTATAGGTCACATTGATCTGCAGAATACTGGACAGAATAATAGCTGGGGCATAAATGGTAATCCCGGTGGATACCCCACGCTGGATGAGAAATAGAAATGCCGTGAATACCCGGGTGCGTACGTCAAATCGCTTCTCCAAAAATTCGTAAGCTGTAAATACTTTGAGGCGATGAAAAATAGGCACAAAGGTGATACTCAGCACTATCATGGCCAGAGGCAGACCGAAATAAAACTGTACAAAGCTCATGCCCGATGTGTATGCCAAACCCGGGGCAGAAAGAAAGGTAATAGCGCTGGCCTGTGTCGCCATCACCGAAAACCCTATATGGTACCAGGAAAGGGAGCGATTGCCCAGTAAGTATCCGTCAATATTCCGGATTCCACGACTTCTGTAAACCCCATAGGACACAATTGCCAGCAGGGTGATTGCTAATACTATCCAATCAATCAAACTCATCCGAAATGAACCGTAAACCAGTAAAACAATAGGATTAGCACCACCAACACAATGACAACCAGCCAGTAAAACCGTTTCCAGGTCCGGATAAATGGAGGCAACCCTTTATTTATTTTCATTCAATTAACTTTAAGATCACTATTCATTCTATTGGTTTGGCCAACAAATTGACAAATAAACGGTAGGCCCCCGGCACACCGGCCGGCAACTGCCTGAAAAATGCCAAAGAGGTATAAACAAATTTTCCTTTCCCATATTGCCCAACCACCACCGAACCATCCAGCGCCTGTTCCCCTGCATCATTCATAGACAGTGGCAATTCGTAACGTGGATCTATATCCGCTGCAAAATACAATCCCCGCTCCTGAATCCAGCCATCAAAATCGCCTGAATTGATTTTGTTGGGGTAATTCAGCACCTGGTTTTCCGGCAACAATATCCTGACCTCGGACAGTTCATCAGTCACCCTCAGACGAGATAGTTTAAATGGATAAGGACCGAAGTCGGAGGTGGATAAACCCGAACTCACATTGTACTGCATCAAATAGGTCCCTCCATTCTGCACATATTCCATGAGTTTAGGTTGAATGTAGCCCATTCGTCTATTGACATTATATGCCCGTATGCCTGAAACAATGGCGTCATATTGGGAAAGATCCTGATCCAGTATATCCTGTTCACTCAGTAGGTCCACCGTCAAACCAATCTGCCTCAGCGCATCAGGGACAAGGTCACCTGCACCTATTATATACCCGATTCTGTGAGCTGAAACCCCGGTATGGATATAACTCAGGCGAATATTGGCTGGGGGGAAATAGGTGATTAATGGAATGTGCTGGTAGTCTATGGTTTTGATCATACTGGCCGTTTCCCGGGTTTGATGATTATTTTCTGGGTTTAGGTACTGTAGATCAAAGGTGAGTAAATCCTTATGTGCGCCCATAGCTCCTTCCATTCGTTGGATGATCCTGACAGGATCTGGAGTTAGGGTAAAGCGGCCGGAGATTTCCTGGTCATTTCTTTCAAAATTCAACTCCATATGAGCTGGGCTGACCGACCAGCCTTCAGGCACTGTGGGTGATACCGTAGCCCTGAATGCGCTGCTGGCATGGGAGGTGAAGACCACATCTATGACTTTATCCCCATTGCTGCTTGAAAAGGCCAGTGCGTTGAGATTGAGATTGGCGGTGACAGCAGGTGCAACAACCAATGGCTGGTGGATTTCACCATGCACCGGGTGGGTGTATTTATA
>DATGNG010000248.1:0-3133 GCA_035306865.1 Sphingobacteriaceae bacterium | reverse complement strand
ACTGGCAGATGCGACCGGAATGATGCTGCTAAAGACTGACCGTGCAGGTTTGGAAGAGTTTCAGAAGCAGGGATTGGAACCTTTTCATATAAAAAACTATCAGGCACCTTTTCTCCGTTTAGTATTTCCCGAAGACCTGTTTTTGAACAACGGACGAGAAATTCAAATGGATTTTGACCTGATTACCAAGGGTCGGGAATCGGCTAAACTTTCCTCCACCAATCAGTTTTTGGGAGAGCAGCTATTTGCTGAGGAAGGGGTAGTGGCAGAATGTTCAATATTTAACAGTCTCAATGGGCCAATTTATTTGGGGAAAGAAAGTGAGGTATGGGAAAATTGTTCGATTCGGGGCGCTTTTGCGCTTTGTGAAAGTTCTCAGGTAAAGATGGGAGCCAGAATATATAACGATGTGACCATTGGACCCAAGTCCAGGGTTGGGGGTGAAATGAACACTTGTGTTATTTTAGGCTATTCATCCAAAGGCCATGATGGATATTTAGGTAGTTCGGTCATGGGGGAATGGTGTAATTGGGGTGCCGACACAAACAACTCTAACCTAAAGAATAACTATAAGAGTGTAAAGGTATATGATTATCAATCTTCATCTTATAGAAAAACAGACTTGCAATTTTATGGGCTAATCATGGGTGATCATTCCAAATGTGCTATCAATACCGCATTCAATACCGGGACAATAGTAGGTGTGGGTGCCAGCATATTTGGAGCAGGATTTCCACCGACCTATGTTCCGGATTTTTCATGGGGCGGAGCTGGTGGATTGGAGGAATACAATTTGGAGCGAATGTTTGAAACTGCAGCTTTGGTATATGAAAGGCGAAACCGTATCTTTGATGATCAGGACAAAGCTATTTTGAAGCATGTGTTTGACTTGACAAGTATTAAACGCCAATCATGAGAAAGAAAATTGTTGCCGGGAATTGGAAAATGAATCTTGACCTACAGGAAGGACACTCGCTCTTTTCTGAAATTATTAATATGGCCCAAGATGAAGTCAGGGGCAATCAGCAGTTGATTGTTTGCGCTCCGGCAATACATCTTCACAGCCTGAGTCAATTGGCAAAACATCAGCAACGAGTAGCGGTGGGCGCCCAAAATTGCCATCATGAGAAGTCCGGGGCCTATACCGGAGAAGTTTCAGCTTCACAGATCGCTTCAACAGGCGCTACGCATGTCATAATTGGGCACTCTGAGCGTAGAATTTATTTTCATGAAGATTCTTTCTTACTTTCCAAAAAAATTGATTTGGCTTTGGCGAATGGATTGAATCCCATTTATTGTGTGGGTGAGTCGCGTGAAGAACGAGAGTTTGGAAACTATTTTAAAGTTATTGACAATCAACTTGAAGAGGTTCTAAAACATCTTTCTCCTGCTGAATTTGAGCGGGTGATCCTCGCCTACGAACCCGTCTGGGCTATCGGCACAGGTCTGACTGCCAGTCCAGAACAAGCCCAGGAAGTACATGCACACATAAGAGAAAAGGTGGGAAGCCTTTTTGATTACAAATTGGCCGACAACGTCAGTATTCTTTATGGTGGCAGTTGCAATCCAAATAATGCACCGGGTTTGTTTGCTCAACAGGATATTGACGGCGGACTGATCGGTGGTGCCTCTTTGAAATCCAGGGACTTTACTGAAATCGCAAAAGTTTTTAATTAAACAAAGCTTTTAATTAAACTGGGTTACTAACAAACATTTATTTTATGCGTTATTGTGAGGTAATATTTACCTGCAGGGGAGGTGAGGATTGGCAAAAAGATTTGCTGATCCAAGACTTGGCGGCCCTGGGTTTCGATTCTTTTGAAGATAATGGGGACGGATTTAAAGGCTATTTGCCTGCGGCTCAATTTGATGCTGCTGCACTTGATCAATTATTGATTGGACAGCCAATGGGCTTTCTGGTGGATTATGAATGCAGGGAGATCAAACCCGAAAATTGGAATAAGGTATGGGAAAGCAATTTCAGTCCCTTGACGATTGCCGATCGCTGCCATGTAAGGGCTACTTTCCATGAGGCCAGGCCCGATTACCCGCTTGAAATCGTGATCGACCCTAAAATGGCCTTTGGCACGGGCCACCACCAAACCACTGCAATGATGATGAAGTATATCCTAAACCTGAAAAATCTGCAAGGCAGTTCAGTAAAAAACCTGCAAGGCAGTTCAGTTTTGGATATGGGATGTGGGACAGGCATTCTGGCAATACTTGCAGCCAAACTGGGGGCAAACCCTATCCTGGCCATAGACAATGATCCGGTTTGTACAGAGAGTACCCAGGAAAATGCCCAGTTAAATAACATCCAAAATATTTTTACAAAAACAGGTTCTGTCGAATCAATAGATGGAAAATCTTTTGATTTTATTTTCGCAAATATTAATAGAAATATTTTGCTTGAACATCTGGCAAGTTATTCAAATGCAATGAAAATTGGTTCCGTCTTACTTATCAGTGGGTTTTATGAAAAGAATGATTTGGAAATCATTAGAAATCAAGCATTAACATTTGGATTGGAATACGAAAACCATCAAACAGACGGAGAATGGGCGTCTGCTCAGTTTATTAAAAAATGAAGCTGCTCTAAATGTTAATTTTATTGAAAAAATTGCTTTACAATAAATTATTAATTATCTTTGATTCGCCTATTTGTAAATATGGCGATCAGAATAGTTAATTATGTTTTACAAACGTTTATAATAACCCTACCACCAATGAACACACTAGGAAAAAAAATCCGGCTTCTCCGGCATCAGAGGGGTTGGAGCCAGGAAGATGTAGCAAAAAGACTGGATATTTCAATTCCAGCCTTCTCAAAAATTGAAACGGGCATCACAGATGTAAATCTTTCACGCTTGGACCAGATTTCAAAATTGTTTGACATGTCAATTGTACAATTGCTTGCCATCAACGACCCTGAGGAAGAAAAAAAATATAACTCTGATCTTGCAGACGCAATCAAAAAGCTGCAGGACAGGGATTCCGATGTTATTGAATTGCAAAAGAAAGTTATTGAATTGTACGAAAAATTGCATCAGAAAGAAAAGTCTTAAGAGAAGTTTTAAAAAAAAATCCGGCACATGAATAAATTTTAAAGATATTCATGTGCCGGATTTTTTTT
>DATGNG010000247.1:0-8936 GCA_035306865.1 Sphingobacteriaceae bacterium | reverse complement strand
TTCAAAGGCATTCAATACACCAGCGAAGACTCCACTTTTTATGTAAACTTTCGGTTCAGGATGCAAAGCCGGCTGAAATACACCTCAATAACTGGCAACGATCTGTCGGTGGACGAATTTGAAGCCAGGATACGCAGGTTGAGATTGAGAATGGATGGCTATCTCTATGATCCCAAATTATCTTATAGTATTCAATTGGCTTTCACTCGCGGAGACCAGGATTTTGACGATACCGGTGTGCCGAATATAGTCAGGGATGCTGTTGTGTTTTACAATTTTTCCGATGACTTTTTTATTTCGTTCGGTCTGAATAAGTTACCGGGAAACAGGCAACGTGTGACTTCATCGGGTTCCCAGCAATTTGCAGAACGTTCGTTAGTCAACGCCAATTTCAATATTGACCGGGATTTTGGTATCAAAGCCTACCTATCCAAAAATCTGGGAACCATGCCCATACATATGGCCGCTGCACTGACTACAGGGGAAGGCCGGGTAGCCAACGTGACGGATGATGGACTGGCCTATACGGGAAGGATTGAATTTTTGCCTCTCGGCGAATTTACCAATGGAGGTGATTATTCGGAAGGTGATTTGGAACGTGAACCCACACCCAAACTTTCTATAGGAGGGGGATATAGCCATAATGCACGAACTACCCGTAGCCGAGGGCAAACTGGCAAATTTCTTCATTCCCCACTTACCCTAAAAACTACCTTTTTCGATGCGATTTTTAAATATGCGGGCTGGGCTTACCAGGCAGAGTTTATGAAGCTGGATGTGGACAAGCCAATCACATTTGATGCGGCGGGCGAGAACCCGATTTATGCCTTTAAGGGACAGGGGGTCAATCAGCAATTGAGTTATTTGATCAGTGATGAGGAAGGATACGAAGTAGCCGCCCGGCACACGCTGATCAAACCTCATTCGGACATCAGCCAGTTCCAAAAGCAGGCAGAAGTCATTGAGCTGGGATTAACGAAATATTTTCGGGCCCATAGATTAAAATTGCAACTAAATGGCAATTATTATGTGAACGAAGGGAAATTTGCAAGGAGCAACCCTGGAAATCATTGGGGAGCCATCTTACAGATAGAATTGGGAATTTAAAATTATAGCGTTTTATATTGAATCATGAAATATTTTATCATTGCTGGTGAAACATCCGGGGATTTGCATGGAGCGAATTTGATCGAGCAGTTGAAGCACAAGGATAAACAAAGTGAATTCCGGATAGTGGGTGGCGATGCTATGCAAACTGCTTCAGGCGAACCTCCCCTACTACACACTTCTCAACTGGCCTTTATGGGTTTTGTCGAAGTTTTGTCCAATTTGGGCAAAATCTCTAAAAATTTAAAACTGGTTCGCAGAGCCCTTCTTGAACATCGCCCGGATGTGTTGATTTTAATTGATTTTCCAGGGTTCAATTTGCGAATTGCCGAATTTGCAAAAAAGCAGCAGATTCCGGTTTGTTATTATATTTCTCCCAAAATCTGGGCCTGGAACCAAAAACGAGTCCACAAAATCAAAAAAGTGGTGGACAAAATGTTTTGCATTTTACCCTTCGAAGTGGAGTTTTATAAGGAATGGGGCATGGAAGTGGAATATGTAGGAAACCCGCTACTCGACGCCATTTCCAAACACAAACCAAACCCTAATTTCCTGAAAGAAAAAAGAATAGATCGAAGACCCATCATTGCACTATTGCCCGGGAGCCGGGAAATGGAGGTCAAAAAACTCCTACCTGTAATGTCTAAGCTGAAATTACGGTTTCCGGCTCATCAACTGGTGGTGGCCGGCGCCCCAAACCTTACTCATGAGTTCTATAGAGAACAGATGGGCGACCTGGATTTGCCGGTAGTTTTCCATTCCACTTACGACCTGTTACAGCATGCTGAAGCGGCGGTAGTGACGAGCGGTACTGCCACTCTGGAAACGGCACTTCTAAATATTCCACAAGTGGTGGTCTATAAGGCCAACCCCCTTACAGTATCGCTGGCAAGAAACCTGATCAAAATCAAGTATATCTCTCTGGTCAATTTGATCACTGATATGCTGGCAGTCCGCGAATTGATACAGAAGGATTGCACTACTGATAAAATTGCGACAGAACTTGACTTACTGATCAACAACAGTGAGTATAGGGACAATATTTTGGAAAATTATGCCTTGCTCAAGCGTTTGGTAGGAGAACCGGGGGCTTCAGAAAAGACCGCCCGGGGAATAGTAGAGTTCCTGAAAGAGAATAATTCTGGAATAGAATAATCAGTAATGGAAAAAGTCCCGGCCGTATAAAATACCGGGACCTGTTATTAGGATCAGGCTAATGTCGCCTTCGTTGTTTTCCTGAAGGAAATAATCACTTTTTCATTATTTTCCCGGAGGAAGTAATACCTTGTCAATGACGTGAATGATACCATTTGCCGTATTGATAGTAGCCTGAATTACCGCATCACCATTGACCATAATCTTATCTCCTTCCCTCGTTATGGTGATTTTCTGGGCATTCACTTGTTCAAATTCTTCTCCATCCCTGAGAAAGTTCTCAGGCAATTTTCCCACATAGGTGTGGTATTCAAGAATATTTGAAAGATCATTTTTGTTTTCAGGCTTCAATAGGTTCTCCACCGTCCCAGCAGGTAAAAGATCAAAGGCTGCATTAGTTGGGGCAAAAACAGTAAACGGACCTGCATTACTCAGTGCATCCACCAATCCTGCAGCCTGTACAGCAGCCACCAAAGTGCTGTGATCCGGACTTGTGGCGGCGGTCTGAACAATATTGGGATTGGAAACGTCATCCTGAACTCCCGATTGACCATGTAAAGGAGGAGCAGTTGAACCCCTCGAGCTTGTTTGTTGATTTTCGGTTGAGGTGCAAGAGGCTAAGAACAGTACAGCCAACATTGCAAGTAACATTTGTTTCATACGATTACATTAGTTAGTATTAAATTTGAATTGAATGTTAATTATTGTCATAGTATTGCAAGAACTTCCTTAAGTTTTTCCAAACCTACTCAAAATCAGTTGACAAGATTATGATTGGCATCATTTGCTAATGTGATCTTCATCAAAAGTTGCATTAGGAAATCTGGCTTATTTTTTGTATCTTTGCAGGCTTATTCAGCTAATAATATTTGACAACAATACATTATGAAGTTATCCCAATTCAAATTCAATCTTCCCGAATCTCTGATTGCTTACGAACCAGCCGAAAACCGTGATGAATCAAGATTAATGGTATTGCACCGAGATACAGGTAAGATCGAACACAAGATTTTTAAGGATGTATTGGATTATTTTGACGAGAAAGATCTATTAATCCTCAATAACACCAAAGTATTCCCTGCCAGGCTTTTTGGTAATAAAGAAAAAACCGGGGCCACAATCGAAGTGTTCCTGCTCCGCGAGCTCAATAAGGAGTTGAGATTGTGGGACGTGCTGGTAGATCCAGCCCGTAAAATCAGGGTTGGAAACAAGCTTTATTTTGGTGAAAACGATTTGTTGGTAGCGGAGGTAGTGGATAATACTACATCACGTGGACGGACAATCCGTTTCCTGTTTGATGGCACTGATGAAGAGTTCCGAAAGAATATTGAAATCCTGGGAGAAACTCCACTGCCCAAATACATCAAACGTAAAGCAGTTCCTGAGGACAAATTCCGCTATCAGACCATTTTCGCAAAAAATGAAGGGGCGGTTGCTGCACCAACAGCTGGCTTGCACTTTAGTCGGGAATTGATGAAGCGTCTGGAAATCAAAGGTGTGGATTTTGCAGAAATCACTTTGCATATTGGGCTGGGCACTTTCAGGCCAGTAGAAGTTGAGGATCTGACCAAGCATAAAATGGATTCTGAGCAATATGAAATTACTCCGGATACCGCCAGAATGGTTAATAATGCCATTGATGAAAAACGGAGAATTTGTGCTGTAGGAACGACTTCAATGCGAGCTATAGAATCTGCGGTATCAGCTGACAGTCACCTTAAGCCTGCTCGTGAGTGGACAAGCAAATTTATTTATCCGCCCTATGAATTTAGTATTGCCAATAGTATGATTACCAATTTCCACACTCCTGAATCTACATTATTGGTCATGGTTGTTGCTTTTGGTGGTTATGAAAATGTAATGAATGCGTACGAAGTAGCGGTCAAGGAAAAATACCGTTTTTACAGCTATGGCGATGCCATGCTGATCATTTGATATTTCGTATGTCAAACCACCACCCTATAAATTTTGTAGTGATCGTTGCTGGTGGTAGCGGAAATCGCATGAAAAATTCGCTGCCCAAGCAGTTTCATCTGTTGGATCGCTTGCCGGTGTTGATGCGGACCATACATGCATTCCACCGGGCTAACGCTAAACCAGAGATTGTGGTGGTTCTACCAAGTGACTGGATAACCTACTGGACGGATCTCTGTTATAAATTTCAATTTCATGTCCCCCATTTTATAGCAGAGGGTGGTAACACCCGCTTTCAAAGTGTCAAAATGGGATTGGATTTTATTTCCACCCAAAGATTATCCGGCGAATCACAAAAATTGAGAGATGACTCCCAGATACCAGCGGTAATAGCAGTCCATGATGGCGCCCGACCATTGGTCAGCCCGGCACTGATTGACGATAGCTTTGAAATGGCTCGCTCCAAAAAAGCCGTTATACCTGCTATTGAAAGTACAGACTCCGTGAGATTCTCAGAAAATGGCACCAACACGGTGCTGCCCCGAAATCAGGTATTCTTAATCCAAACGCCGCAAACCTTTCATGCCGATATTCTGTTCAAAGCATATGAGCAGGAAGAATCGCCGACCTTCACAGATGATGCCACCGTAGTTGAATCCATTGGTGAAACCATTACACTGATTGAAGGAGACAAAACCAACCTGAAAATTACCACGGAGGATGATCTCGCCTTTGCGAGCGCCTTGCTTCAAGTCTAAAAATAAGATAGGGGACGCTTAGGCCGCTCCTCGAATAATCCGCAACAATACAGCGACCACGGCAATCACGAGTAACACGTGGATGATCCCACTGCTAACAAATCCGCCAAAGAATCCAATGGCCCAAACTATGACCAGAATTACTGCGATGGTATAAAGCAAATTTCCCATAAATCTTGTTTTTTTAGTTTATACTAATTATTTAATCAATTAATTACTAATCCTTCTAATATAACAACAATCAACCGGGATTTTTGTTTTGATGGAACTTTTTTTTATTGTATTTTGGCATCAGATTCAATAATCATCAGATTCAATAATAAGGAGGATATCATCATTGCTTGCTGGGACGCAATATAATCTGGAGAAGCTGGAAAACCTATTCAAGCAATTGGGGTACAGGGTGAGGTATGAAAAAGGTAATTTTAAGACTGGTGCCTGCATATTGCAAAACAGTAAAGTGGTAGTCGTCAATCGCTTTCTGGATATAGCTGCCAAAATCAGTGCCCTGTCAGAGCTTTTGGCCGAATTGCCGCTGGATCCGGCATCAGGTAATTTGGAAGAAAAACAAAAACAACTCCTGCTGACCATCAGACAAATTAAACTGGAACTTTGAAAATCAACTTTTTAGGCACGGGAACATCGCAGGGAGTCCCAGTCATAGCTTGTGATTGTGTCGTATGCCGCTCTTCGGATAAGCGGGATAAACGATTGCGCACTTCCCTTTATCTGGAATGGGACAATAAGGGTCTGGTGATCGATACTGGACCTGACTTCAGGTACCAGATGTTGAGATTGGGCGTACAGCGTCTGGATGGAATTCTTTTCACCCACTCCCATAAAGACCATATTGCCGGTTTAGATGATGTACGAGCCTTTAACCGAAAACAGGGGAAGCCTATAGATATTTATGCGGATCTCAATGTCCATGACGCCTTGAAGAGAGAATTTTTCTATGCTTTTCATCCCAAAGCCTACTTTGGGGTGCCCCAATTAAATTTATTGACTATAGAAGCTAACCAAGCTTTTTGGGTATTTGGCAAAAGTGTCCTGCCCATTCAGGTCCTGCATTACAGAATGCCTGTGCTGGGCTTCCGGTTCGGTGATTTCACCTATATAACTGACGCCAAAACCATTTCGGAAGAATCCATTTCGAAGATCACAGGTACCCGAATATTGGTATTAAATGCCTTACAGCAGGAAGATCACATTTCCCATATGACACTTGAGGAAGCTATCGCAATGGCGAGGCATATTGGGGCAGAGCAAACCTATTTTACTCATATAAGCCACAATATGGGGCTTCATGAGGAAATACAGGCGATACTTCCCGAAGGAATGTTCCTGGCCTATGATGAGCTGGAGCTGGAGTTGTAAATCAAGTTCTTCAGGAATCCTGAGCCATAAGCAATAAATTGTACCACCACTGTCAATACACTTAGGGCTGCAACATGCAGGTTGCTATTTTTAACAAGTGCATGTAAAAAGAGGAGAATGAAATAAGTGGAATAAACTATTGTCCCTACGCCCAGAACACTGGAAATCATTGGAAATATTGGTTCAAATTCGGGGACGAAAAGAAAAGTGACAAACAGTGCCATTAGACCGGCAAGCCCTATCGTGAAAATGGAGGGAAGACAATGTACGGGCTTGAGTTCACTTCCAAAATGCCGGAAAAGACGAACCCTTCCCTGTCCAAAAGAGAAAGTTTGATTGAAAAATTGCCTCAAACTCACTCTTCTTTTATGATAAACACCAGCGTCTGCTATTAATCCCACACGTAGTCCCATTTGCTGCATTCGAATACTGAACTCCATATCCTCACTTTGATTTGTCCAGTGAAATCCACCCGTTCTTTCCCAGGTTTCCCTGGAAATACCCATATTAAAACTCCGGGGATGAAAGGTGCCTAAGTGCTTTTTGTTGCCCCGAATGCCTCCCGTGCTTAACGGGGAGGTCATTGCATAACTAATAGCCTTTTGCAAGTTGGTAAAGGAAGAATGAGCCATATCCGGGCCTCCATAGGCATCCAGCCATTGATTTTCCAGAGCACTTTCTACTTTAAGCAGGTAATCATTGGGAATCAGACAATCCGAATCAAAGACCACAAAATAATCTCCTTTTGCCTTTTGAAATCCGTGATTTCTGGCAAAGCCCTGTCCCCTATTTTCCTGATAAATATATTGTAAATCAAGTTTACCGGCAAAAGTATTAATTACACCGTATGCCTGGGGAACAGATCCATCGTCCACTACTATGACTTCAAAATGAGGGTAAAGCTGCCTGGTGAGGGAATCTAACAGATCAGTTATTTCCTGAGGCCGATTGTACAAAGGAATAATGATCGAATAAAATCGCTGCTCCCTGCCCATGATGATCCAAATTTCAAATTACTTTTTCAATCTGGTATTTGTTGCGATCAGAATTGGTCCGGGAAATCAATTCGGCAAGGAAACCAGTCAAAAACAATTGGGAACCAATAATAATAGCCGTCAGCGCAAGAAAAAAAAGTGGTTGGTCAGTCACATTCCGATAAGGTGCCTGATTAGCTATACTAATGAGTTTTTCGGCAATCAGCCAAACCGCAATACCAAAGCCGGCCAAAAAGCTCAACACTCCCATGGTACCAAAAAAATGCATGGGCCGCTTGCCAAACTTGCCGACAAAAAAGATGGATAACAAATCCAGGAAGCCTTTGATAAACCGACCTGGACCAAATTTGGTAGTCCCGTATTTTCTGGGAAAGTGTTGCACTACCTGTTCCCCTATCCGGGTAAATCCAGCCCATTTGGCCAAAACAGGAATATATCGGTGCATTTCCCCATACACCTCTATATTCTTGACAACTTCTTTTCTATACGCCTTGAGTCCACAGTTGAAGTCATGAAGGTTGTGAATGCCGGACATCCTGCGGGTCACTGAGTTGAAAAGTTTGGTGGGTACTGTTTTGGAAATCGGATCGTGCCTGACTTGTTTCCATCCGGACACCAGATCATAATGCTCCTTTGTGATGCTGCTATATAATGCAGGGATCTCATCCGGACTATCCTGCAAGTCAGCGTCCATGGTAATAACCACCTCTCCTTTAGCAGCGGCAAAACCTACATTCAGAGCAGCGGATTTGCCATAGTTACGTCTAAATTTTATACCTGTAATATGTGGGGAGGCAGTCTTTAATGATTCGATCACTTCCCAGGAGCTGTCTGTACTCCCATCATCGACCAATACAATTTCATAGCTGAATCCCTGCTCCTGCATGACCCTGGCAATCCAGGAAGTCAATTCGGGCAGTGATTCAGCTTCATTAAATAATGGAATAACAACAGAAATATCCATTTATTAATCCTCGTCCGATACCGCTGCAAACACCGGTCTTTGCCTCTTAAATATGGCAGCAAAGATCAATGCCCCAACAAAATACAATATCACCGCTATACCGGTGGCCTGTAAAAAATCCGTCAGACCCGGATTCAGGGATTTTTCCACCCTCTTTTCAGCCTCTGCTATCATTTGATCAATAGTTTCCTGATTACCACCCCCAAAACGTTCAGCCACCTCTACTGTTGCATTAAGACTAATTTCTCTCATATGCTCTACGTATCCGGGCTCTATCCATTTGCCATACCCAAACACAAACAGTGTGTAAAGAAGGTACTGGACAAAAAACATGATGAAAATATTACTCAATGCTTCTTTAAAGGACCAATATCCGCCAATTTTCTTACGGATATCTAAGATGAAGTAAATAGCAAGTCCAATAGAAATTAAAAAACTAATGATACCATAGGAAAAACTCCCAAATAGTTTTGGCATGGCATAATACGTGGCCAGAAAAATAAAAATATTAGTCGCTGTCCAGATCAATCCATTCGTTAGTGCTACTTTCTTTGCATCCACTGTTTCGGTTTCGTGGTTTTGTGTTTTATGGTTCATAATCAAAAATTTTAGGTTATTTAAAATTAACAATTAATTGGTATAGTGATCGGTCAAAGTCAGGATTTG
>DATGNG010000246.1:0-3066 GCA_035306865.1 Sphingobacteriaceae bacterium | reverse complement strand
CGACCCGGATAACCGATTTCATAATGAATATCCGGAGCCAGCACGACATACCCATTACTTACAAAGTAGCTGATGTTCAAACGGGACGGTGTTGGTGTTGGTGGCACATAACTATACAAGCCATTGGATAGGATCTCATAGAAATATGCGATCACAGGATACTTTTTGTTGGGGTCGAAATCTTCAGGTTTGTAAACAATTCCTTTGGCTTCGAATCCCCGTGGAGTAGTCCATTCAAACAATTCGGCAGTTCCCCAATTATAATTGGCTTGCTGAGGATTGGTGTTGCTGAGTTGCGTCTCATTGATAAAATCTTTGGAGACATACAGGTTTGGAGACAGCTCGTAATTTTCTTTGGTATAAATAAACATATCCACGTTCTCAGCGCCACGTGATTGGGCATAACGGTATGGACCCATCACCACCTTCTCTGGATTGCGCCCTTGACGTGGATTGGTTTTAAAGTAACCATTCTCCATATTCACATGGTTGAATGCAGAAAGCCAAAGAGCTTTCGATGCATCAATAGGGTCCGATCCTCCTCCAAAAAAGCGCCCCCCAAATCCACCTCCCTGAGGTGAAGTATTGAGGTTCTGATAACGCAATGTGATCTGATTGGCCCGACCAAAACCGTTGGTAATGGAGCGGTGCGTACCCTTTTCCAGATCAAAAGCCCAGATATCATACTTGTCATTGATAAAAACCTGCCCATCATCTTCACTCCAGCCGGCAATCCCATATGGACCCGGCTCGTCAGGCGAGTCATTATCCTCATTAGCAAAAGGAACAGACATGCCCAGGTTCAATTGCCATTGCTTACCGGATTCAACCGCATAAGCATACCAATTGCCATCCATTCGGTCAAACCAAACCACATATTTACCCTTAGGCGACATGCTGATGCTCCCCCGAACATTTTCCTTGATCAATTTCCGGTTGCCATTGTCAATATTCACCAAATAAATATCCTGGAAGGTCCCGGTCATCCATTGCGACTCGATTCTTCTCCCAAAATCAGTTGTTGCCAGTCCAAACACTTGAGGGCCCTCCTCAGGGATTCGGACACTTGACATTTCTATATCTGCCAGAGGCACCACTCTCCCATCGCCATTTAAGGAATATGAGGCTAAATAAGTTTGATTCTGGTCCCTTCTCAGATTGACGAGTTGCTGCGTTTGTAGATAATCATCTTTCCAATGCCAGATATCAACTTTCGCATGCTCAAATTCCACTAATGTGGTGTCCCTCAATAGCGGAACAGGCGCAATTCCGAGCAAAATACGTTCGCCATCCTTGGTAAAGCGAAGGCTTCCAGCATCTCCAATCTGCCAACCCTGAGGAATACCTGCCGTTTGGCTATGAATCAATGTACTCGCAGAATCCTGTCCCAATCTATAAAAGTAAAGCTCGTGGACTTTATTTTGTTCCTTATCAGAACCTTTATAAGCCAGGAAAATCATTTGATTTCCATCCTCTGAAAATGCAAATTGCTTATATGATCCCTTTCCGCTGCTAATCTGTTTTCCCGATCTTGACGGAATATGGTAATGGAATACCCCGGCATCCAGGCCCACACTATCCTTGTCAGCAGGTTTACGAACATAAAACAAGTCGTCCCCATCTTTACTGATAAAATAGTTGTCCACCCGGTCAAAGGTGGTGTCCACTCCATTGTCAAGGTGGTAAAGAAACAGCAGGGTCTCCGTTTTTTTCCGGTTTGCACCCTGCCCTCTTCCGTCTTCAGGTCTTTCAGAAACCGAGGTGTCGTCTGCTTCCTTGGCTTCTTCTGCAACCTCTTGATCAGCTAAATAAAGCACATAATCACCGTTTTCTTCCGGCAAGTTGTAGGACTTGACGGCTGGAATTTTGACTAAATTGCCACTGCCCAATGAAAAGATTCCCAACGAATCCTTCGGCATATCATCGCCTCTCTTCTTGTCTATTCTGGCCTGTCTGGTTTCACTGTATTTAGGCTTGATCAGCATGGTCAGAAAATTACCCGAAGGGGAAAACTGAATGGAAGCTGCCCGCTCTACTGTGCCTATCTGCCTATTATTCTGGACATCATGAATGTTCAACACTCCATCACCCAGTTGTGGGCTGACAACAAAATATACAATTTTGCCATCTTTGCTGATTGTTGCCGACCCTATACTTTGCCAGTCATCATATACATCATGGTTGAGTGGCGGTTTTTGGGCCATTGCTCCAAAGGTAAAGGTGCAAAACAGCACAATCAACCATCGAGACGTGATTCTACTTTTCATAAAACTTTATTAATAAATATGGTAAATAATAAAATATTAAAGTGCAACCTATAATAAAAAACAGAAAAAACATAACATTGTAAGCATTAATTTCTATTTTAGTCTCCAAGTAACAGCCTTTTTGCCAACATGAAAAAAAACCAAACAAACCGTAGAGATTTTTTAAAAAATACAGTAATGGCCGCTACCGCCTTTAGTATTGTTCCCCGGCATGTCCTGGGTGGCTCGGGTTATCTTCCCCCCAGCGACCAATTGACCAAAGGAATAATCGGTGTAGGCGCCATGGGTAGAGGACATTTTGAGTACGGGGGTACCCGAACTATCGCAATCTGTGATGTGGATAAAGCACATCTCGATATTGCAGCCGGCCAATTGGGGGATGCTGGAGTAAGGCAGTTTTCAGATTTCAGGGAGTTGCTCCAAATGCCCGAAGTAGATATCGTGCACATAGCCACCCCACCTCACTGGCATGGTATAATGGCCGTTGAAGCAGCTCGGGCTGGTAAAGATATTTGGTGCGAAAAACCGATGACCCGTACTATTGGAGAAGGAAAGCGTGTCATGGAAGCCGTCAAACAACATGGCAATATATTCAGGCTCAATACTTGGTTTAGATTCGATGCCAATTTCTATGGAATGAATGTGCCGGTGAAGCGTATCAAAAAATTGGTGGATACCGGTATGCTGGGTTGGCCACTCAAGGTTACTATCAGCAAGCACACTGGCTTTGACTGGAAGTTTTATTGGGTAGGCCGTGAAAATCTGGAGCCAGAATCTGTTCCCGCAACCCTGGACTATG
>DATGNG010000245.1:0-6949 GCA_035306865.1 Sphingobacteriaceae bacterium | reverse complement strand
CTCACTAATGGTGTATTCAACAACCTCAACTCCACCGAAAATGGCTCCATTCTCAATGACACCGTATTTCGGGATCCCGAAAAGCGAAGTAGCATTGCAGAGTTTACCCGGTTGAAGGGTCAGCGCGACAATCGGCCCCGGCACACCTGGTCTGATAAGGAGATGTTCCTGCGGCAGAGCGTTTACCTGGGCAAGCTGGACACGATCAATAAAGGGGCTCCCGAACAGCAAATCCTTCCCACCAACCGTTTTGCACACAGTCTCAACCTCCGCAGACAGCGTTTTACGTTTTTCAAAAATGAGGCTGACGTTTATGGCGCTTTCCCCTATGGAGAAAGCGTGCTTACCGAAGACACCACGAGACTGACCACCCTTACCAACGATGTGTCCTATAGTTTTTTCCTTCGTGGCACCTCGCTTTCCTTTATCAAGAATGAAGTCAAGCTGGATGTGGGGTATCAGCACGACATGCATTGGTATCGGGCCCGGGATTTTGGTCCATTTTATCAAAATAGCACCCTGAAAGCCGGGTTGGCTTATCGTTTCAGTGACCGGATCCAGGTCATCGGCGATTTTCATCAAATCGTACAGGGGCATAATTTTGGAGATTACCTATATGAGGCACAGGCAGACTTGTTGCTGAGTAATAGTGTGGGTAAAATTCAGATGGGGGCTTACACCCAAAACAAATCCCCCGAACAAATTTTTGAGCGCATAAACTATACCTATCATCAGTGGGATAAGGAATTTGACAAAACAAAAACCACCAACTTTTCCTTCGCCTATCTCAACGATCAGTTGGGATTCAGGGGCAAGGCCGAATATTTTCTGATCCTCAACCACCTTTATTTCCGGGAAGTGGACAATCCACTTAATGCGCAGGAGTTGATGAGAGTCATTGAGCCCGCCCAAATGTCAACCAACATCAATCTGTTGAAAATCTCGGTGGGGCAGGACTTTCAACTGGGCAATTTCCATTTTGACAATTATGCCGTTTACCAAAAATCAGACTTCAATGATGTGCTGGCCATTCCCGAACTTTACACCTGGCACAGTGTATATTATCATGGGAATTTGAGCAAAGGGGCGATGGATTTCAATATTGGTTTTGATGTGCGGTTCAATACGCCCTTCCGCACCCCCTCTTATTCGGTCAATACAGGGCAATTTTACAATGACAATGTTGGGCTGGAATTTTCAACCTACCCCATAGTAGATACCTGGATTACGGCAACCCTCAAACGGGTCAATCTATTCCTGAGTTATAATTTTGTCAATCAACATGTTTGGCCGCGTGGATATTATACAGTGAGGCGTTACCCCATGCACAATGCCAACTTTAGAGTTGGGGTAGTCTGGCGTTTCTATGATTGATTTTTCAGGAAAATGAAAAATAAATTTTGAATATCGTTTATCTGCATTATATTTGCAGTCCCAATCTGCAGGGAGATTAGCTCAGCTGGTTCAGAGCACCTGCCTTACAAGCAGGGGGTCACTGGTTCGAACCCAGTATCTCCCACCACTTTAGAAACCGTTTTCCATTCAGGAGAGCGGTTTTTTTGTTTTAGGGGCTTTTTTGATCTTATATAAGATAGCATTGATTTTAGCTGTCTCAGGGCATTTTGTTTGAGAATAGTTTGCAAATAGTTTGCAAATAAACCTATGCTAGGGAATGATATGAATCTTACAGAATTTGTCTTACAGAGTTTGCAATCAAGAAACGATCAGGGAGTGATCTGCTCCAACAACTTGACTATATCACGGTCGCTGATGCTCCCCTGATCCGCTTTGTCATAGATGCTGAGCAGGTAAATATGATTGGCATGGATATGCAGATGGGTAATGACCCTTGCTCCACCGCTTTTACCTTTCCCCTTACTGGCGATGGCCAGTCTGACCTTGAAACAGTTTTTTCCGATGTCAGTTCCAAGTTTGGGATCGGCACTTAGTCTTTCTACGAGCGCAATCAGTTCGGCTTTGAGTGAGGGATATTTCTTGACCAGGCGTTTTGCCTGCCGATCAAATGACTGTACGGTGAGTACCGTATAGGTATTAGAGTTCATTGAGCAAATCCGCTATCGGTCTTCCCTTTGATTTACTGCTCTTGATCTGATTGAGTTCTTCGATGGATTCCTGCAATTCCAAAAGAAATCGGGTCTCGTTATCGCTCATGGTCTTGATCTTGACATAAGGCAGATCCCGGAGCAACGCAAGCAGCATTTCAGCTTTGTTTTCTTTGATTTCCAACAAGAGTTTCATATTCCAACGATTATAAGGCAAATATAATCAATGTTTTGTATAAAGGCAAATGCTGCCGAGACAAGCAATAGAAAGCCCACCACCAATGCAGCAGGCTTTCTAATTATGTTTATAGTTTTGGCATGACCTGCCTCAATTCGGATACATTATGCACCCCCAGTCCTCGCAGGTATTTGAGCGTGACGATCATATTGGAATGGCCAAGCAGTTGCTGCAACAGGTGCAGGTCTTTGGTCTGTTTATATACATTGACTGCTGCCGTGTGCCGGAATGAACAAGCAGGGGGTCACTGGTTCGAACCCAGTATCTCCCACCACTTTAGAAACCGTTTTCCATTCAGGAGAGCGGTTTTTTGTGTTTTAGGGGCTTTTTTCGGTTTCACAAACTGGATGCCCGTAGTGCCTTTTCACGGTTTTACTCTTTCCGAGGAATGAATTCATTTCTCGGATTCGTGTTTTCGCTGAAACACTAATCCCCATATTTGTATGAATTTGGGGAAATTGAAATTCCGTGTCACGCCTCGGAAAAAGGTGATGTTATTTCTTTACGCTGTTTCGTCTTATTTTCATAAGTGGGTACAAAAAATGGACACAAAAAAACCGCCCGGTGAAAACCGGGCGGCTGCATACAATAAATATATTGATCAGTAATCTTAGATTACTTTAACATTTACCGCATTTAGACCTTTACGACCTTGTTCAACATCGTAAGATACGTTGTCGTTCTCACGAATTTGGTCGATCAAACCGGATGAGTGAACGAAAATTTCACTCTCTCCTGTGTTAGGGACGATGAAACCGAAACCTTTGGTTTCATTAAAGAATTTAACTACTCCTTCTGCCATTTTGTAATGTGTTATAAAATTAATAATGTTCAAAGGTATGTATAAAAATTTGAAATTGTTTTAAACTATTTGCCAATTTTTTGCATCTAATAATAAAAAGGGTAATAAGAAGGGCCTTTAGAAGGAGCCATAAAGATAATTAAAAGGGCCTTTAGAGCTCAAAAACAAGGATTGGAAAGGTTTGGATTGGTTGTTGCAGGAGAAGGCTTGAAAAAGATTCTGCGTGAGTTATTAAATGGATTTGTAAAATTTAAAAAGGATTGAGATGAAAATTGATGTGAAAAAAGTAATGGTAGTACTGCTAATGGGCACAATGGCTCACATGGCTATTGCGCAAACCGACAATACAGTTGAGAGAAATACGGTTGAGAGACGGATTATTCAGGTCGCCGGGGAAGCGGAAAGGGAAGTGACCCCAGACATTCTGTATATTTCCATTTCTCTGAAAGAGTATTTCAAAGACAACAATAACCGCAATAAGATAACGATTGACGTACTTGAAAAACAGCTATACGATGCGGCGATGGAGGCAGGAATTGCTGAAGAGGACTTTATGATCAACAACATTTCGAGCTACAATTACGATTGGAATAAGAAAAAGAACGACCCCGGCTTTCTGGCGGCAAAGCAATACAGGATCAAAGTAACCAATCTCAATGCAGTTAATAGCCTTTTTGCTGCCGTGGATGCCAAAGGTGTGCAGTACAGTAATATTGATGGTTATGATTACTCGGGTAAAAAGGAATTGGAAAAGGAGTTGAAGATACAGGCGATCAGGGATGCCAGGGATCGGGCCGAATATATGGCTGAGGCACTTGGCGACCAATTGGGTAAAGCTCTCTCTGTCAATGAAAGTGGCCATGTTAATTATCCGCAGCCGGTGTATAAGCAATATAGAAGTGCAGTAGCTATGTCCGCCGAATCGGCAATGATGGATAGTAGCCTGGATATAGACTTTAAAAAAGTCAAATTTTCATATAGTGTCGGGGTTGTCTTTGAGTTGTTGTAAATTGCCCTTGAATTGTAGTAATTTGTAAGATGTCAAAGCCTTTTCCACCTGTAAGCGAACGCCTCAAGCGTGATTTTATCTGGGTTGAGCGGGTGGCTTGGTTGATGGATGAGAAATTTAGATTGGGCAGGGGGCGGCTCCGTTTTGGGCTCGACCCCCTGATCAACCTCATTCCTTTTCTGGGCGATATAATTGGGTTTGGCGTTTCTTTCATGCTGGTATTGGTGATGTGGCGAAACGGAGCAAGCCGTAAAGTCGTGATGTTGATGGTAATCAACGTAATTCTCGACACCACGATCGGTGCTATTCCGGTGGTGGGCCATGTGTTTGATTTCTTTTTTAAAGCCAACACCAAAAATATTATGCTGCTCCGGGAGTATTACTATCAGGGCAAGCACCAGGGCCGTGGAAATGATATCCTTGCTGTTATTTTTGGGGTTATCCTGCTGCTGACCTTTGCGTTGATCTATCTGCTTTGGAAAGCATTTCTGTGGCTTGTGGGCCTTTTCTGACCCTGTGGAGTTCCTTTCTGCTTTTGGATAAATGACAATTAATCCTTAACTTGCATGGATACTAAACGCTGCATTATGGATTATAAAATTGCCTCCCTCAAACAGCTCCAGGATCAAGGACATGCCATTGAAAAGTTACCTTTTTCAATTAGGATTTTACTGGAAAACATATTGAGAAACCACGATGGTTTCGCGATTACCGATTCCCACCGGGACACGCTGATTCATTGGGACCCTGCGGGAACCGACAAAGATATTCCATTCAAACCGGCCCGTGTCTTGATGCAGGACTTTACAGGTGTGCCGGCTGTAGTGGACATGGCCTCGATCCGGGCAGAGGTGATCCGAAAGGGTGGTGATGGCAGCAAGATCAACCCGGCCATTCCGGTGGATCTGGTCATAGATCACTCGGTACAGGTGGACTTTTTTGGAACCAATTATGCCTATCAAAATAATGTTGCACTGGAGTATGAGCGTAATTCTGAGCGTTATGAACTACTGAAATGGGGCCAGCAGGCTATGGATAATTTTACAGTGGTGCCCCCCGGAATGGGGATCTGCCACCAGGTCAACCTGGAGTACCTGGCCAAAGGCGTGATTGCCCGGGACGGCTGGGCTTTCCCTGATACCTTGGTGGGTACGGATTCACATACCCCGATGGTGAATGGTATTGGTGTAATTGCCTGGGGAGTGGGGGGTATTGAGGCCGAAGCAGCTATGCTCGGCCAGCCTATTTATTTTACCTGTCCGCAGGTAGTGGGGCTGAAACTGACCGGCCGGATTCCGGCGGGCTGCACCGCCACCGATATGGTACTGACCATTACAAAGCTTTTGAGAGATTATGGGGTCGTAGGAAAGTTTGTGGAAGTATTTGGGGATGCGCTTGATTTTCTCAGTGTCACAGACCGCGCTACAATTGCCAATATGTCCCCTGAGTTTGGGTGTACGGTAACTTATTTTCCAATAGACGATCAGACCCTGGATTATATGCGCAAAACCAACCGCTCTGACGAGCAGGTCTCCTTGGTGGAAGACTATTGCAAGAACAATCTGTTGTGGCGTACTGGCAAGGAAGAGATTGAATATACCGATGTAATAGAATTGGATCTCAGTACTCTGGAGCCTACGGTTTCAGGCCCGAAACGTCCACAGGACAAAATTTTGGTGAAAGACTTATCCAATAGATTCAGTGAACTGCTTCAAGAAGAGTATAATCGGGTATATCGTCCCCTGAAAGACAGGCAGGAACAAGCCTGGCTGGCCGAAGGTGGCTCCGGAAGTGAATTTACTTACGAAAAAAGAGAGGTTTCGCCCGGAGTGGAGGTAGAAACCGAAGATTTGCGTTCGGTCCGGATCAGGATCAAGAATCAGGAATATGTGCTGAGTGATGGCAGTATTGCTATTGCGGCGATCACCAGTTGCACCAATACATCCAATCCGGCAGTAATGATTGGCGCAGGGTTGGTGGCCAAGAAGGCGGTGGAGCGAGGGCTTCGAACCAAGTCTTGGGTCAAGACCAGTTTGGCCCCGGGCTCTAAGGTGGTCACCGAATACCTAAAAAGAGCCAATCTGTTGGATGAACTTGCAGCTTTACGGTTCCATACCGTAGGTTACGGATGTACGTCCTGTATTGGCAATAGTGGCCCTCTGCAGCCTCATATTGCTGAAGCGGTGGACAAACATGATCTGGTGGTTGCTTCAGTACTTTCAGGAAACCGGAATTTTGAAGCCCGGGTCCACTCGCAGGTCAAGATGAACTTCCTGATGTCTCCTATGTTGGTCGTGGCTTATGCATTGGTTGGCCGGGTGGATGTGGATCTGTTGAATGATCCGATCGGCTACGATCCAAATGGACTGCCCGTATATCTGGCCGATATTTGGCCGAGCCAGCAGGAAATTGTAGATACAATCCGGGAAAGTATGCGGGTGGAAGATTTTAAAGAAGTTTATGATGTGATTTTTGACGGTGAGGAAGAATGGCAGAATTTGCAGGCACCCGAAGGCAAGAATTTTGAATGGAAGGAAGGCTCCACTTATGTGCAGGAAGCGCCGTTCTTCAAGGATATGAGTGTTGATCCTCTGCCGGTGCAGGACATTGTAGGAGGCAGAGTGCTTCTATATCTGGGAGATTCGGTGACTACCGACCACATTTCTCCTGCAGGCTCATTCCGCCCGGATTCTGCCGCAGGGGCTTATCTACTCTCGAAGGGTGTAGAGCACAAAGATTTTAACTCTTATGGTTCACGCCGTGGAAATCACGAAGTTATGATGAGGGGAACTTTTGCCAATGTGCGTATTCGTAACAGGATTACGAATAAAGAGGGG
>DATGNG010000244.1:0-2221 GCA_035306865.1 Sphingobacteriaceae bacterium | reverse complement strand
ACGGGTGAAATCCGGCACTTCAAGGGTTTTGTTTCCCTCGGCAATGGATTGAGTTGACAGTGGGAATACCACACTCATTATTACTGAATCATAAACATCGATTGGGGTTTGTCGTCTTTGCTTCACCGATTCTACAAAGGCATTGAACACAAACCAATCCATTCCACCATGCCCGGCACCACTGGCATCATTGGCATATTTTGCCCATAGAGGATGATCGTATTTTTTCACCCAATCGTCCACAGGATCCCATTGGTGCGGTTTGGATTGCCCTTCTATATGTATGCCCTTGGCAACATCCATCCAGATTCCATTGGTACCCTGCACCCGGAATCCGATAGAATAGGGTCTTGGCAAGTGGGTATCGTGGGTCAATAATATGGTTTCACCATTGGCACAATTCATCATGGTCTGGGTCACATCCCCGTTCTTATAATTGATTTTGGCATTGGGATGGCCTGGTGATTTGCTTTCAACATAGGCCGCCAATCCCCTGGCCTTACTTGAATAACTCACCAACTCGGTAATTCGATTCCCTTTGTTTATGTCAATAAAGGGCATAATCGGACCCAAGCCATGGGTAGGATAAAGATCTCCATCCCGGTCAATATTGTGCTGGGTCCTCCATTGGGCTTCACTGAAAGCATGAGGTCCAAACTCCACACCACCCCCATACGGTTGCTTTCCATCATTAAAGAGTACTTCACGAAGATCATGTTGATAACCTCCTTCAAGGTGAAGCAATTCTCCAAACAGGCCCTGACGGTGAATATTGAGCATGGCCATTACGTCACGACGATAACACACGTTCTCCAGCATCATGTAAGGCATTCCTGTGCTTTCTGACACCTCCACAACTTCCCAGTGGTCCTCCAGTGTCAGCCCCGCAATCACTTCACAACCTACATACAAACCGGCTTTCATGGCGTCCACCGACTGCTCCTTATGAAACTCCCATGGTGTAGAAATGATCACGGCATCCAACTGCTCCTTTTCAAGCAAATTCTTATACGCATTTTCGCCACCATCTTTATATTCCCTGGGCAGTTCTTTCCCGGCTCTGGTAAACATTTCTCGGCTCCTTTGCAAAGGTTCCTCCTGAATATCGCAGATTGCAGTCACCTCTATATCGTCCCTTCGCAATGCCAGGGCAAGGTGATTCCTTCCCCTAAGGCCTACACCAATAAAACCCAGTTTGATTTTTTCCCGCTTTACGGTTGCAAATACCTGCTTGCCGGATGCAGCAATTCCTGCCGCAGCCAATGAACCTGTTTTGATGAAACTCCTTCTATCCATTAAAATTAATTTTTTAGTATAATATAATAATAGGCTAAATCCTTCTAATCGTTCGACAAGATAATAAATTTGGATAGGATGCCCTACATTTTTGTTATTTTAGCCCTTCATGGAAGCACAAAAATTATTTTCTGTTTTACATCAATTCTCCCTTCGGGGCAATGTAGAAGAAATTGCCGGTTTTGGATCAGGATTGATCAATGATACCTATCAGGTGAAGATGACAGGCGCCCAATTGCCAGGATACGTCCTGCAAAGGATTAACCATCGCGTGTTTAAAAACATAGAGGCTCTGATGGACAACACGATCAAAATCACCGCTCATCTGAATCAAAAGTTGAAAGGGGAGGGTGGAAGCAAGGCTTTCCGGCAGGTACTACAAATCATTCCAACCAAAGACGGTGGAACATTTTATAAGGATGGAGCAGGGAATTACTGGAGAATGACCGAATATATTAAAGGCGCAAAAAGTTATGATATGGTTCAAAACCCAATGCAGGCCTATTCGTCCGGATGGGCTTTTGGAAAATTTCATCACCTCCTCTCCGATATGGATCCAAAGCAGATTGAAGAAGTTATTCCTGATTTTCATCATATAGGAATGCGGTTGGAACGATTTGAAAAGGCTTTAATCCAGGATAATAATGGTAGGGCAGTGCGCCTCCAGAATGAGATTGCATGGGTCAGAAAACGTAGTAAACAAATGCTAAGGGTGCTTGAGCTGGCAGAGGAAGGAAAACTGCCCCTTCGTATCCTGCATTATGACCCCAAATTCAATAATATATTATTGGACGACAAAGATCAGATCTTATGCATCATAGATTTGGATACGGTCATGCCCGGTTATTTAGCCTATGATTTTGGAGATGCTGTGCGGACAATTATCAATCGTGCCCCGGAAGATGAAGCCGATTTGGAAAAAATA
>DATGNG010000243.1:0-3863 GCA_035306865.1 Sphingobacteriaceae bacterium | reverse complement strand
AATATTTTATAACGTGTCGATATTTGTGTAATTTAATTGTTTTCGTGTGAACCAAATCCAATTTTGGTATTCGGTCTGCCAATTTCATATTTTTCGGTTTCTCACCGATTTTCTGCGTAAAATCCGGATATTGACAAAGAGATTTCTGGATCAACCCAAAAAAATCAAAGGCCTTTGTCCTGTTATCTGTATGACACGCTGGGGAATTAGCATCCTCCC
Organism: Sphingobacteriaceae bacterium; assembly: GCA_035306865.1. Lineage (GTDB taxonomy): Bacteria > Bacteroidota > Bacteroidia > Sphingobacteriales > Sphingobacteriaceae > DASRQK01. Next base: position 3,644 of record DATGNG010000243.1, on the reverse strand, counting down.
CCCACCGAAGCACCCCCCATAAAAAAACCCTCCCCGATTGCTCGGGAAGGGTTTCATGCTTTTCTATTTATTGGATATTAAGCGTCGATAATTCCTTCTGCGAGCACGGTGACCTGGTTGTGAATCACTTCCACAACACCCCCGCTAATTCGAATAATATCTTCACTTTTCCCATTACGGATAATGACTTTACCTGCATCCAAAGAAGATACAAGTGGCGCGTGGTTGACCAGCACCTCAAAGCTGCCTGCAGTCCCAGGAACAGTCACTGAAGTGACATCCCCGTCAAAAACAGGCTTATCCGGTGTTATTATAGATAATTTGATCATGTTTCTCAATTACTTATCAAGCGCACTCAAAAATTCGGCAATCGCCTCAACCATCAATTAGACAGCCGCCTCAGCCATCAGTTTCTTTCCTTTTTCAATGGCTTCGTCAATAGAACCTACCAGGTTAAATGCTGCTTCCGGGTATTCATCTACTTCACCATCAATGATCATATTGAATCCTTTGATCGTATCTTTGATATCAACCAATACTCCTTTGAGGCCTGTAAACTGTTCGGCCACATGGAAGGGTTGAGAAAGAAAACGCTGTACACGTCTTGCGCGGTGAACCGTCAGTTTGTCCTCTTCAGACAACTCATCCATACCGAGGATGGCGATGATATCCTGCAATTCCTTGTAACGTTGCAAAATTTCTTTTACACGTTGTGCAGTATCATAATGTTCAGCACCCAAAACCGTAGGACTCAAGATCCGTGAAGTCGAATCCAATGGATCCACCGCAGGATAGATACCCAACTCGGCGATCTTACGTGAAAGTACGGTTGTTGCATCCAAGTGGGCAAATGTTGTTGCCGGAGCCGGGTCAGTCAAGTCATCCGCTGGTACGTAAACCGCTTGTACAGAAGTGATGGATCCACGTTTGGTGGAAGTGATCCGTTCCTGCATCAACCCCATTTCGGTAGCCAATGTTGGCTGATAACCTACTGCTGAAGGCATACGGCCCAAAAGTGCGGACACCTCTGAACCAGCTTGTGTGAAACGGAAGATATTGTCGATAAAGAACAGGATATCTTTACCTGACCCTTCGTCGTCTCCATCACGGAAATATTCTGCAATGGTCAATCCGGACAAGGCAACTCGTGCACGTGCACCGGGAGGCTCATTCATCTGTCCGAAAACGAAGGTAGCTTTTGATTCCTTCAAGTCTTCTTCATTGACTTTCTCCACTGGCCACAATCCTTTTTCCATATCTTCCATAAAAGCATCGCCATAACGGATAATGCCGGATTCCAGCATTTCGCGCAATAGGTCGTTTCCTTCACGGGTACGCTCACCTACTCCGGCAAATACTGATAGACCAGAGTATGCTTTTGCGATATTATTGATCAATTCCTGGATCAATACTGTTTTTCCAACACCGGCACCGCCAAACAAACCGATCTTACCACCCTTTGCATAGGGCTCCAGCAAGTCGATTACTTTGATTCCGGTAAACAGGATTTCGGTTTCAGTAGAAAGATCCTCAAATCTCGGAGGTGTATTGTGGATGCTTCTTCCATTGGATTTATCCAATTCTTTGATCCCATCGATCGGATCGCCAACCACGTTGAACACCCGGCCTTTGATTGCTTCACCTACTGGCATTTTGATCGGTCCGCCAGTCTCACGGACTTCCATTCCACGTACCAGTCCTTCGGTGGCATCCATGGCAATGGTCCGTACACGTTCCTCACCAAGGTGTTGCTGTACTTCCAAAATTACACGTTGTCCGTTGTCTTTTTCAATGACCAACGCATCTAAAATCTTCGGTAGGCTGGCATTCTCGGTAAAGCTGACGTCAACTACCGGGCCAATGATCTGGGCTATTTTTCCAATATTGGACATATTACAGGGATAAAAATTTAATACAAACCATCAAAGTGCCAAGCACTTATTTCGGCATGCAAAGTTAGGTTTTTTACTTTCTAAATCCAAATATAATTTTGATCTTGGATTCAGGTATTTCCCTTATTGATTTCGTCCTGCAATTGACGCATCAGCTTTTGCTCTTTTTCAAGAGATTTTTTGCGGTGTTGGTCAAATTCTGCCTGCAAATTTTCGAGGGAGTTTTTGGCCTCCCTGGTCGTAATATTATTTTGTGCCATTCGGATCAAAGCATATGACAGGAGGATAATCAGCAGAATAATTATACCCCACACCAATATATGATAAGTGAAGGTGGAAATTTGCATACCCAAAAAGCTGGTGGTTTTGCCCAGTTTCATGGCATTGTCCAGCTCATTTTGGGTAAGCTGCAGACTATCTTGCAATCCTTCAACTTTTTGATTCAAACCTGCGATCTGTGTTTCCGACTCCATCGCCTCTTGCCTCAATAAGCGCAATGAATCATTGACATTCTGGCGAATAAGGTCCAGATTTCTTCTTCTTACCAATTTGAAATCTTCCTCGGTCCGGGATATGCGGTTGAGATAAATAAATTGGCTGTCTATGGTGCCAGAGGTAAGCGAACCGATGGACCGGTTAGTGGTTTGGGGCGTGGCCTGGGCCGAAGATTCCAAAGAGAAAACGACACCGAACACACAAAATAATACGAATAAAGCAAGATTCTTCATGATCAAAATTTAAGTTTTTGTCAAGAATAACCTTGCTAAGATATAAATTTTTCTAAACTGACGGCATTTTAATATGGATTTGCCCACCTATGCGTCAAGTTTTGCCTACCTATTCGTAAGAGTTTAGCTGCCAAACGGAATATAAATCACCAGCGACGTACCTTTGCCAACAATGGAATCCACCTCCAATGTGCCTTTTAATAAAGCGACCCTGGAGCGCATGTTTTTGAGCCCAATACCCTCATTTATATGTTTGCTTTCAGGATCAAATCCCTTGCCATTATCTTCAATGCTCACCGAAACACCTTCCTGGTCCTTGACCAATTGAATACTCAATTTATCAGCTTCGGCATGCTTGATCACATTATTTACCGCTTCCTGCACACAGCGATACAGCAAGATCTCCGTCTGTTGATCCAATCGTTCGTTCATACCCACGATATCCAGGAAAATCTTTAGGTTCTCATTGTCCACCTTATTGATAAATTCCCGGATCGAATAGCCCAGGCCCGCTTTCAGTAAAGCATTTGGCATCATCTGATGCGAAATTTCACGCATTTCATTATAACTGTCCTTGACCAGACTGATAGCATTGTCCATACTTCCTTCCTTCGGAACCTCTCCCCTTTGTACATACTTGTGGACCTGATTGAGGTTGAGAAGTGCGGCACTCAGCAGTTGTCCCACACCGTCGTGCAAGTCTGCGGCGATACGGCTTCGTTCTCTTTCTTCCGCCTCCAAAATAGCAATGGTCGCTTCCTCCTGCTTTTGTGCCAACTCTTTTTGCAGCCTGGCTTCAGCCCTGAGGTTGCGGTTCCGGATGCGAAGCCAAGCACCCAGAGCAAGCAGAATTATTAAACTGATAGCAATCAGCAACCAGGTATTGCGCTGCCTCAATTGAAGGGATTTGATCAGATTCTCCTGGCTCAGTGACAGGATTTCCTGTTCCTTTTTCTCCGTCTCGTATTTGGTTTTCAGCTCCTCGTTGGATTTGGCCAATTCCACATTGAAGATAGAATCCCGG
>DATGNG010000242.1:0-5568 GCA_035306865.1 Sphingobacteriaceae bacterium | reverse complement strand
TTATGTGCTCACTCTCCCTGGTTTTTCTTTTTGACCATGGTCAATATGGTGGCAAGGGCGACGCTTTCACCTGTTTCATCGTAAATATCTACCAGCCAGCGAACAATTCCTTTGGCTACATCATCTGCATCCCGCTTTTCCTGCGAAGTCTTTTCCTTGCAGGTAAACCGAACCCCAATGGTGGAACCGGGATAAACCGGTTTGATAAACCGACATTCATCCAAACCATAATTTAGCAATACCGGGCCTTTTTTTGCCTGCACAAAAAGGCCAGCTGCTTTGGACAACAGGTAGTATCCATGCGCAACATTGCCTTCAAACAAGGTCCCCTCCAAAGAGGTTGCGTCCACATGGGCGTAAAAGTGATCCCCGGAAAGGTTGGCAAAGTTATTTATATCTGATTGGGTAATGGTATGCTTGGCTGTGATCAGGGTGTCCCCAATCTTGATTTCTTCAAAATACTTGGAAAACGGATGGCGATCGTCTTCTTTATAATCGGCACCATACTGATATTGCGAGCTGATTGCGGTGAGCTTGTTGGGAGAACCCTGGATGGCGGTACGCTGCATATAATGCAACACTCCTCTTTTTCCTCCCATTTCTTCTCCTCCTCCGGCTCTACCGGGCCCTCCATGCACCAGGAGGGGCAGGGGAGAGCCATGGCCCGTGGACTCACGGGCACAGTCTGTGTCGAGCACCACAATTCTGCCATGCAGGGAAGCAGCATTGACCACAAACTCCCGGGCAATATCGGGGTCTCCGGTGACGATGGAGCAGACCAGCGAGCCTTTTCCCATGCGGACCAGCTCCACAGCTTCTTCCATATTGCGGTAAGGCATGAGGGTAGCAATGGGTCCAAAGGCCTCAATATGATGCACATCCGTTTTGCGAAAGGGGTCGTTGTTCAAAAACAAAAGTGGGGAAATAAATGCCCCCTTTCCGGCTTCGGCCCCGATGGGCTCGACTTTTTCCAGGTCGCCAAAGACCAATTCTTGAGAATTGGCAAGTTGGGCGGCCTTTTCCCTGACTTCCTCCAGTTGGGACAACCCGGCCAGCGCGCCCATACGTACTCCTTCCACCTGAGGATCACCCACACTTGTGCTGGCCAATCGTTGCCCGAGCGCAATCTGGACATCCTCAAGCACGTTGACAGGAACCAGAGCCCGGCGAACGGCAGTACATTTCTGCCCGGTCTTACTGGTCATTTCACGCACGACTTCCTTGATAAACAGGTCGAATTCTGCCGAGCCGGGCTGCACATCCTCTCCCAGTACACAGGCATTCAGGGAGTCAGCTTCCAGATTAAAGGGCACTCCTTCGGAGATCAAACGTGGGTGTGCTTTCAATTGCTGGCCTGTACTGGCAGAGCCTGTAAAGGTGACCACATCTTCCGTTTGAACATAGTCCAGAATGCCTCGGGCCGAGCCGGCAATCAATTGAAGTGAGCCGGCAGGTAAAATTCCCGATTCCACAATGGCCCGAACAACCGCTTCGGTAAGGTAGGAAGTCAGGGTGGCAGGCTTGACTATTGCAGGAACTCCAGCCAATAGATTGACAGCAATCTTTTCCAACATTCCCCAAACGGGAAAATTAAAGGCATTAATATGAATTGCAACACCTCTTTTGGGGGTCATGATATGCGTCCCGATAAAGGTCCCGTTCTTTGATAGTTTGTGTGTTTCTCCTTCTATATAGAAAGATTCGTCCCCAAATTGCCGACGTAAAGATGCATTGGCAAACAAATTACCAATTCCCCCTTCAATATCCACCCAACTGTCGGTTCTGGTGGCCCCTGTTGCCCAGGATATGGTGTAAAACTCTTCTTTTCGTTCCAACAAATGGAGGGCCAGGCGTTTGAGCATCAGTCCTCTTTCCTGAAAGGTCATCTTTCTGAGTGCAGGACCGCCCACAGTACGGGCATAATCCATCATTTCCCCAAAATCCAACCCTTCGGAGGAGGCTACCGCAATTTCTTTTCCATTGATCGCATGGTAAAGCATCTGGCCATCAGACTTGCCCTTTATCCATTGGCCCATCGCATAGTTCTCAACAAATTTCACCATTGCTTTATCTTGATTTGGTTTCGTTCCAAGTTTTATAATCGGCCTCCATGGGCTCTTCGTAATTTTCCGGCACTTCCCGCAAAGGCTCACAGAGCCTTAACGTTCTCCGGCAATCTTCAGGCAGGCGCATATAATGCTGGGTACCTTCTTCCTTCCAATTTAGCATTTCTTCTGTCACCTCCTTGACTTTTTTTGCCGGATTTCCCACCACCACACTTCGGGGTTCTATAATTGTATCGGCCTTGACAAAAGAGAGTGCACCCACAATGCTTTCATCCCCTATTACTGCCCTATCCATAATGACGGCATTCATTCCAACCAATACATTCCGCCCAATCTCGGCTCCATGAATAATGGCTCCGTGACCTATGTGGGCCTTTTCCTTTAAGCGGACGGTGACCCCGGGAAACATGTGTACAGTACAGTTTTCCTGAACATTGCAATGGTCTTCGATTATAATCTGACCCCAATCTCCTCTCAGCGCACATCCCGGGCCAATATACACATGCTTTCCTATAATTACTCTACCGGTCACCACCGCCTGGGGATGTACAAAGGCAGTAGGATGCACGACTGGTTTATATCCTTCAAATTCGTAAAACATCTTTTTTATGCGCGCTGGATAATTACTGCAAAACCCTGGCCCAATCCAACACACATGGTTACCAAAGCGTACATACCTCCTTTTTCCTGCAGCTCATATGCTGCGGAGTTCAAAATCCGGGCACCACTCATACCCAATGGATGCCCAAGTGCAATGGCCCCTCCATTCGGATTGACTCTGGGGTCATCATCTCGCAACCCCATGGCGCGGGTACAAGCAAGGGATTGTGCGGCAAAGGCTTCATTCAATTCGATTACGTCCATTTGATCCAGGGTCAAGCCCGCCCTTTTCAAGGCCAGGGCAGAAGCCTGCACCGGGCCAATCCCCATAAAACGAGGCTCCACACCTACAACAGCGGAGCTGACCAGCCGGGCCTTGGGTATCAGGCCAAATTTTTGCACCGCCTCCTCAGAAGCCAGTAAATTGGCCGCCGCTCCATCATTCAGGCCCGAAGCGTTTCCGGCTGTCACCGTTCCTCCTTTCAGGAAAGCAGGCCTTAATGCAGCCAAACCCTCCAGTGTGGTGGAATTTTTTGCAAATTCATCCTTCTCAAACCACAACGGTTCTCCTTTTCGCTGCGGTATCTCCAATGGGACTATTTCCCTGGCCAGCCTGCCGTTTTGCTGTGCAATAGCTGTTTTTTGTTGGGACCAAAAAGCGAACCTGTCTTGATCTTCCCGGCCAATACCGTCCCGGCCAGCCAGGTTTTCTGCCGTCTGGCCCATGGCATCCACCCCATAGCGCTCCTTCATCCTGGGGTTGACAAACCGCCAACCAAAGGTGGAGTCATAAACCTCCACATTTCCTCCAAAAGGGCTGTCTGATTTCCCCATTACCAATGGGGAGCGCGTCATACTTTCTACCCCGCCACTGATCACCAGTGAAGCCTCGCCTGTCTGTATAGCCCTGGCCCCGTTTATTGCTGCAGAAAGTCCGGATGCGCAAAGCCGGTTTATCGTTTCCCCGGGGACAGAGTAAGGCAACCCCGCCAACAGCCCCGCCATTCGGGCAACATTGCGATTGTCTTCCCCAGCCTGATTGGCACAACCAAGTACCACATCACTAACCTGCTCAAAATCCACCTTGGGATTTCGGCGCATCAATTCGGCAATGACCAAAGCCGCCATATCATCGGGTCTGACCGAAGCCAGACTTCCCTTCAATTTTCCGATGGGGGTGCGGATGCCGTCTATTATATATACTTGATTCACTTTTGAATTGCTTAATTACCTTTGAAATACTTAGTTCTGGATTATTCTGTGATTAATGGTTTACCGATTCTATAGCATGTGCCTTTGAATAGCGCAATCAATTCATCATGCTGATTGGTAATTTTCACCTCATATACTCCGATTTTCCGGGTAGTATTAATTTCGGTGGACTCAATGGTAAACACATCCCCCACATAACCTGCTTTGGTAAACGAAATATTTGCCTCAAGGGCTACCGAAATATTGTTTTCCATATTACAGGTAAACGCAAATGCACTGTCAGCCATCGCAAAGGTAATTCCCCCATGCAATGAGCCTATGCCATTCATCATTTCAGGGCGGATCACTCCCTGTAGCCGGACATAGCCTGAACGGAATTCCAGCAGCTCCAGCCCCAGCCACTTGCTAAACTGATCCCTTTCCAACATTGTTTTGACTATCTTTTGCCTTTCCATATTTCAATCTTTTTGAGGTGTCGTATGTTACCTGAATTTCTTTAATAAAAGCTCTTTAATAAAAGGTTTTACCCTCTTTTACCATTTTTCGAATGAGAGGGCTGAGACGGTAACGGTCTTCTCTATAAATATCGTACAATTGATCCATTTCCTGCTGAATTTGAGCCAAGCCGATTTCGTCTGCCCAAATTAACAATCCCTTGGGATAATTGACCCCTTTTGTCATCGCCAAATCCAAGTCGTCACGACTGGCAATATTCAAAAACAAGGCCTCAGCCGCCTCATTGACCAGCATCGCCAATATTCGGTTGAAAATCTGCCTTTTTATCTGCTCCCCTTCCTGGCTACTTGGAATATTTGCCGAATTGTACGAGTTATATTTGCCCGCTGGAGCGGAATCAGAATTGCTATTTTCCACATAATTATAATATCCCCTTCCTGATTTACGGCCCAAATACCCCGCCTCTACCAATCGCTTTTGAATCAACGAAGGTCTGTAACGGGGATCGAAATAGAACGCTTCAAATACCGATAATGTAACCTGGTAATTGACATCATTGCCAATAAAATCCATCAGCTCGAAAGGTCCCATTCTAAACCCTCCAAGTGAAACCAGGGCTTGGTCTATGGTAGCTTCGTCCGCCAATCCTTCTTCCAATATCCGCAGGGCCTCTCCATAGTAGGGCCTTGCCACCCGGTTTACAATAAATCCCGGAGTATCCTTGACGATAACAGGGTGTTTACCCAGTGAGCCCAACCAGTTTCTTAATTCCTCCGGAAGACCCGCCCTGGTCTGTAAAGCGGGAATGACCTCCACCAAGGCCATCACAGGCGCCGGATTAAAAAAATGAACGCCAATCACCCGCTCGGGTCGCTTGCATACCGCAGCTATGGAAGTAATGGATAGGGAAGAGGTGTTGCTGGCCAAAATACAGGAGGCAGGAACAATCAGCTCAATGTCCTGAAAAATCTGTTGCTTGGCTTCCAGGTTTTCCACAATGGCCTCGATAACCAATTCCCGGTCATAAAAAGTCTGCAGGCCTTGTTCAAACTGAATGTTTTCAATAAGTTGGGCTGCTTGCTTTTCGCTTATCTTTCCTCTCGAAACCAGCTTTTCCAAAATATCTTCAAGATTTTCCTTAGCCTTTTCCAACGAAGAAACTTGGTGGTCGTAAAGTATGACCTCGCATTGCGCCGAAGCAAAGACCTGTGCAATGCCGATCCCCATTGCTCCG
>DATGNG010000241.1:0-2181 GCA_035306865.1 Sphingobacteriaceae bacterium | reverse complement strand
GCGCCATTTCGGTAGCGCAAAGTAACTCAATTACCGGAAAACTAATCGATATTGAATATAATAATGAACCCTTGGCATTTGCGAATGTCTTTATAAAAGGAACGGAAAAAGGCGTAATTTCAGATATTGATGGTCTGTATTCCTTAGAAAACATTGCGCCGGGAACCTATACCATCGTTTACAGTTTTGTAGGGTATAAAACGGTTGAACTTCCTAATGTTGAAATTGTAGCCAACAAGGAAATGATCATCGATGTGCCGATGGAACCCAGTGCCGCAGCTCTTGATGAAGTAGTGATCAAAACCGTTGCTCGCCGGGAAAGCGAAGTATCCTTATTGTTGGACAGAAAAAATGCCGTCGAGGTCAGACAGGCCATTGGAGCCGAGGAATTGAGCAAAAAGGGTATCAGCAATGTATCTGCAGCGGTGGCAAAAACGGTAGGAATTACCAAACAGGAAGGGAGCAATTCGATATATGTGCGCGGCCTGGGCGATCGATATAACTCTACATCCATTAACAATCTGCCCGTGCCCTCCAACGATCCGGAGAAGAAAAACATTGAATTGGATATTTTCACGACGGATATTGTTGAGCATATTTCCATTGACAAGGTTTATGGCAACCATATAGGAGGCGATTTTGCCGGCGGAAATGTCAACATCGTCTCAAAAGATTATACAGGTTCTGGTTTTTTGAAGTTGGAGGTGGGATCTTCCGTGAATTCCAATGCGTTCTCACAAAATAACTTTATCCTGCAGCCAGGATCAGATTATTTCGGATTTAAAACTGCCGAAATGCCAAACACCTTGGGAAGTTTTGCTTTTGGAAACAAAATGAATCCAGAAAGCAAAACGCCCGTAGCCAATAGCTTTTCTCTTTCCGGAGGAGATTCGTACAACATAGGCGACGAGGGTAGGTTCAGTTACTTTTTAACAGCCAATTACGGAAACAGCTATTCATATATTTCTGGGTTTTCAAAAAATGTGAACGCCCAAGGCTATTCCAGAAAAGATTTCGAAGACTATAAAAAATACGATTTTTCTACCAATACCACGGCGATGGCCAATTTAGGCTATCGTATCAATTCGAACCACCGGCTTTCATATAATTATATTTTGATCAATTCGAGTTCGCAGTCCCTGGAAGATTATCAAGGCTATCTCGAAGACGTTGCTCCCGATGCATATTTGCGGAGAAGTTCATTCACAAAAAATACATTGAACATACATCAGTTATTGGGAAATCATACCTTAAGTGAAGGGTTATCCTTGGATTGGGGATTGGCTTATAACAGCATAACTGGCGAAATGCCCGACCGGATTCAAAACACCTTGAATCGACGTTCGGACAATGAGTATTATTTTGCCACAAACTCTCTGGGAGACAACCATCGGTATTTTCACTCCTTAAAAGAAAATAGCCTGGCGGCAAACCTCAACTTAAGCTATCAATGGGGCGGAAATGAAGATCTTGATTATAGATCTAAAGCGACTTTTGGGTACTCCGGTCTTGTGAAGGATAGAACTTTTGAGACCACACAATTCAACTTTGCGATTAGAAGGAATCAGGCTGTGGATATAAACAATCTGGATGCATTCTTCAATCAGGCGAATCTAGACAACGGATCCTTTGGCATCAGCACCTTTAGAGGAACTTCTGATGTGCCGAATGCTTTGGATCCACAAGTTTATGGAGGGGATCAAAAAGTGCACGCCGTTTTTCTTTCTTATGAATATCATTTCAATGAAAAGCTGGTCGCTTTATTGGGAATAAGGGCAGAAACGCTATCGCAGGGAGTGGATTGGCAAACTCAGTTGGATCCAGTAGGAGGTAGCGATAAGTTTGAGGAAATTCCATTTCTCCCCAGTTTAGTGATGCGCTACGCTGTCAACGATAAAAACAACTTCCGGCTTGGGATGAGCAAGACCTATACACTGCCGCAGTTCAAGGAACGGGCGTTGTTTATTTATGAAGACGTTACCGAAGTCAAAATAGGGAATCCAGACTTGTATCCATCTGATAATTATAACCTTGATCTCGTTTGGGAATACTTTGCGAGCGATGGTGAAATTATTGGCCTAACAGGTTTTGGAAAATACATCATCGATCCAATAAACGAAGTAACCATCGCTTCGGCAACGAATGATATTTCGTATGTAAATGCTGGAGATTGGGGCTACG
>DATGNG010000240.1:0-2902 GCA_035306865.1 Sphingobacteriaceae bacterium | reverse complement strand
AATTTCAGTGTTCACCAATAGGGCAGAGGCATGGTTTTTATTGTAATAGCCGCCGACTTTTAGTGTTTGATAAATTTGTGAATGTTTTTTGTCCATAAAATAACACGCTGTACCTAATGTGGCTAGGAGTGAAGGGCTATCGATAAATTTATCCGAAAATAGCCTTCCTACGGGGGATTTGCCGATTGCAAATTCTATGGGATATTTTTTGACCCGCTGTTGTTGGGTCGCTACACCCTGTCCGAATAAGTGGTTGTATTGATTACTTATAAGGATGGTTATTACTAAAACAAATATGCTCTTTCTCATGGTTTAATATTTTTTTCTATGATTTAGTATCTATTTGAATTAGGCATTCACCAAATAACACAATCTATTCGATCAACCATTCTGGGGAAATTGGCTCCAAAAAATCCTCGAAGCGGGAATTTTAATGGGGAACAGACTTTGAAATTACTGTTGTTAAGCAAATGCCTAATTCAAACATCATTTTCTGTTGGTTGGAAATATGGATTGAATGTTCATTGTCAATGCCGCAGTCGTTGTCTATTTTACTCCGTGCATAGCTTGACAATATCATCCCGTTTCCCGCTTACTACAAAGGCTTAAGGTGATTATTAACGATCCAATTTCCTACATGGTCTCCTAAATCCAGTCCTGCCTCACAGGCAAACCGAAAGTGAATACCGGCAGTAACCCTTGAATCGGCATTCTCTTGAGCGGCCTCTATAAATCCCGAAAAGCTTCTTTCCTCTTGTCCAGGCAAAGCGGTAGGGGAACGCATGGTAAAAGTGGTATGCTCCCCTACAATGGCCGCCAATATACTTGCTGCCGCACTGCCCAAGGCACTGTGGGTAGAAGGGTAGTCCTGGACTGGTGGTGTTGGCATTTCGGCTTCCCATAGTAAGTCTGCTTCAGTTTGCTCATTTTCATCGATGTGGGCATTACGGATCGCGGTGTATGGTCTCCAAAAATTATGGTAAAATTTAGAATCCCAGCCGGCTATATAAGCATCAGCCATACCCATATCCACCAGGGCAAACAACCTGGCAGTTTCCAGTAGGTCCATTTTTTTGCTCGTGGCCACCAAACGCGCCACCCTGTTCCAGCCGGCTTCCGAAAATTCATACCAAAAATAGGCATACGCAGTTTGGTCCGCTGTACGTGAAGGGCTATCTCGCTTGCCGATCTCCTTCACTTCATTATAGGCCTCTACATAAGCCTCGCTATCCAGAGAAGGATAGGAAGGGACCCTGAACTGGTCTTTTTTATTCAGCCCGAATGGCTTAACTTCTTTCCAAAAGGGAGCGAATAGAAAATCAAAGGGTGGTACAGGCTGGTAAACTCCACCGGTTTCGGATGGTGGTACGGGACCTATGGGATCACCTGCTGATCCATCATTCGCTCTTGCATCCAATATAGCTTGTCCCGCTGCTTTTCCCAGCGCTATGCCCATTTCCTTCTCTTCGTTATCCGGAATTGTGGAAAGGGATTGAAGCAGCGCACTGTCAAGGAAGGCTGCTTTGTCCGGGATCTCAACAAACAAGACGGTATGGGCTGCACTTGCGGCAGCAGCTATTGGATTGGCGGAGGCATTGTATCCGGTAAATGCATATTTTTCATATCTAGGAAAAATTGCATTAAGGGCATCATGCATGGCGAGATGGGTCATGGCGTTGATGCGGGAAGCCATCAATGAATGCTGATAGGATTCCCCACCAAACGCCTGATAGGCAATCTCATTCCATTCGATAATAACATTGTTGGATAATTTCCCAACGTCTGGATTGTTCAATTGATCTGTGGTACAGGCTGAATTCATCAGACAAGTCCATACGGTTAGCATTAGCATTAGCATAATCTTTTTCATGTGTAAGAATTTTTGGTTTTAAATTAAATACACTTGAAGAAGCGTAAGTTGATGCCTTACATTGTGAGGTGGTGTGGACTTACGAAGTGATCCAATCCATATTTCTGTCGGGTTTATAGGTGCAAAAGGTGCCTGTTTTGATGGCATTGGAGAGGTGAGCGCCCAATAATGGATGGTTTTGTTCTATTTTGGCAATGGCATTGCGAATTCGCCAGGTCACCGCTGACCTTGCTTTATCAATTGTTCCGCCTGTTTCCCTGATCTTTCTGTTGAGATTAAGTGAACTTGATAAATGTTCGACCAACTGGTCGTATTCTTCCTGTAACTTTTCAATTTGTTCGTAATTGCTGAATTGTTCCGCTTCTTCCAATTCGCCCTGCAATTCAAGGATTTTCCTTTGATACTGCTTCCTGGCCTTTTCATCAATGAGTTTTTCACCACTGTCTTCCAAAGTAGAACCCATCAATTCCGCGCAATGGAAAAGCTGGCCTGGTTGCATTAACAATTTCTGGATATCATATAGCCCTTTTACTTCAACGGCTTGAATGGTGGCGCCGTCATAGGAGATTTTCCAGGTGGCATTCTCTTTTAAAAAGGCATGTTCCTGAGCAATTACTTTTTCAGGGATAGCCTGCTGGACTGGATATTTTTCAAAACTGCCTTCACTGATAAAACGCAAAAATTCTTCCAAATTGGTTTTGTACCGATGGGGGTTCAATTTCAAAATCCAGTCAATGGCCTCCTGTTGCTCAAAGTCTCGACCCTTGGCGATCAACTTTTTATAAACACCCAGGAAAGCATTCCAGTAAGCCTGCATCTTATCATACTGCTTAAGGTGGTAAAAAATTGCTGCGCAATAGGCATCCGAGTCTGCGATGGCGGCTTTTCCCATTTGATCTTTTTCAATGAATGAGGCGGCCTTTTCATAATCTCCCAATTCGAAATAAATAAATCCCCCTATCCTGAATTGATTCCCTCTATAATAGGGGTACAACTGCAAACCTCTTTCATATCCTTCCAAAGCTTCCTTGC
>DATGNG010000239.1:0-4200 GCA_035306865.1 Sphingobacteriaceae bacterium | reverse complement strand
AGTCACCATGTCCTCCACCACATCATAAATGGTGTTATTGATGTCAACATCGAGGCGCTCGCCAAATAACGCATTCTTACGTTTGGAATAGATCACTGTCCGCTGTGAGTTCATCACATCGTCGTATTCCAACAATCGTTTACGGATTCCGAAGTTGTTCTCCTCTACTTTACGCTGGGCACGCTCGATTGACGAAGTCAACATGCTGTGCTGCATCACCTCCCCTTCCTGCACCCCCATTTTGACCATAATATTGGAGATCCGCTCAGAAGCAAACAGACGCATCAGGTTGTCTTCGAGGGAAACAAAGAATTGGGATGAACCCGGATCCCCCTGACGACCGGCCCGGCCACGCAACTGCCTATCCACCCGGCGTGACTCATGTCTTTCCGTACCTATAATCGCCAAACCTCCAGCGTCTTTCACGCCTGGCCCCAACTTGATATCCGTACCACGGCCCGCCATGTTGGTGGCTATCGTAACCTGTCCGGGCTGCCCGGCCTCAGCCACGATATCGGCCTCCCGCTGGTGCATTTTGGCGTTCAATACATTGTGCTTGATCCCATTCAACTTGAGCATTCTGCTCAGCAATTCTGAAATCTCCACAGAAGTGGTACCTACCAGTACCGGTCGGCCAGCCTCAGTCAGCCGCTGGATTTCCTCCGCTACTGCCTTATACTTTTCCCTTGCCGTACGGTAAATCAAGTCGTCCCGGTCATCCCTTTGAATAGGGATATTGGTCGGGATCTCTACCACATCCAGTTTATAGATTTGCCACAGCTCCCCGGCCTCAGTTGTCGCCGTTCCGGTCATCCCTGCAAGCTTGTGGTACATCCTAAAGTAATTTTGCAGGGTAATAGTTGCGTAAGTTTGTGTCGCATCCTCTACCTTTACATTTTCCTTGGCTTCAATCGCCTGGTGCAATCCATCCGAGTACCTGCGGCCTTCCATAATCCGGCCTGTTTGCTCATCCACAAGCTTCACCTTGCCATCATCAATGATATATTCATCATCTTTCTCAAACAAGGTATAGGCCTTGAGCAATTGGTTCACGGAATGGATACGTTCCGATTTGATGGAATAATCCCGCAACAATTCGTCTTTTTTAGCGGTTTTTTCCTCAGCGGAAATATCGAGTTTTTCAATTTCAGCAATTTCGGACCCTACGTCGGGCAATATAAAAAATTGCGGGTCCTCTCCCGACGCCGTAATCAACTCTATGCCTTTTTCGGTCAACTCGACCTGATTGTTTTTCTCATCGATGACAAAAAACAACTCCGCATCGGCCTTATGCATATTTTTACTCTGCTCCTGCATGTAAAAATTCTCGGTCTTGCTCAATACCTGACGGTGATTGCTTTCACTCAGAAACTTGATAAGCGCTTTGTTTTTTGGCAATCCCCTGTAGGACCTGAAAAGCGCCAATCCACCGCCTTCCGGATCGGTATCGCCTTCTGATATCGCCTTTTTAGCGGCAATCAAAGCACTATTGACATAAGATTTTTGTGCAGTGACTAATTTTTCGATCCGGGGTTTGAGCTCATGAAACTCATGCTCATCCCCTTTGGGAATGGGCCCGGAAATAATCAACGGAGTACGGGCATCATCAATCAGCACCGAATCCACCTCATCCACCATTGCAAAATGAAGCTTTCGCTGCACCAATGAATCAGGAGTCTGAGCCATATTATCCCGCAAATAATCGAAACCAAATTCGTTGTTGGTTCCAAAAACAATATCTGCCTTATAAGCTTCCCGCCTTGCATGTGAGTTTGGTGGGTGTTTGTCAATACAATCTACTTTCAGTCCATGGAATTCAAACAGCGGACCATTCCATTCCGAGTCCCGGCGGGCCAGGTAATCGTTTACGGTCACAATATGTAGTCCCATTCCGGACAGTGCGTTGAGGTAGGCGGGCAGGGTTCCAACCAGTGTTTTTCCCTCCCCCGTAGCCATCTCAGCAATTTTTCCCTGATGCAGCACAATACCACCGATCAACTGTACGTCGTAGTGGACCATATTCCATTTTACTTCACTGCCTGCCGCTATCCAGGTGCTATTCCAAAAAGCCTTATCCCCTTCCACCCGAACATTGGGTTTGGAGGCAGCTAAATCCTTATCAAAATCAAGGGCTGTTACTTCAAGCTCATCGTTTTCCGTAAATCTTCTCGCCGTTTCTTTGACTACAGCAAAGGCTTCGGGCAAGAGGTCCATCAAAATCGTTTCCAGCTTCTGATCCCGGTCCTTATTGAGTTTGTCTATCTTGTCGTAGATGGTGGTTTTTTGCTGCATTGGAAGACCGATTTCCTCTGCTTCTGCCTTCAATCCATCTATCTCTTCATCCAATTCGGCCAGATACTCCTTTATTCTCTCTTTGAAAGCAAACGTTTTCCCACGCAACTCATCATTGCTCAGACTTTGCAATTGGTCATACGCTGCCTTGATCTTTTCAACCAAAGGGCGCAATTGCTTAACGTCCCGCTCTGATTTACTCCCAAATAATTTACCTAAAACTTTTAACATATACCTGATATTTCCATTAATGGGTTAGTCAGCACTTCCCATTTCAATTATGGCACCAAAAAACTACCTTACGCCAAAATGGCATAAGTCACCCCGCAAATGTACTTATTTGATTTCAAAAAACAGATATGGAGATCCCTGCATTTTTCCTTAAACTTGTAGCATAAAGCAAGCATATGGAAATTGAGTCACTATATTCTCTTTTTAAAAAACACCCGAATGTGTCCACTGATTCGCGGGCTGTGGTGCCGGGAAGCCTGTATTTTGGATTGAGGGGGGAAAATTTTGATGGGAATGCTTTTGCTGCCGATGCGCTGGCGAAGGGGGCTGCTTATGCCGTGATTGACAATCCTTCCGTTCAGAAAGACGGTTTTCGGGAAGATGGACGATTTATAGTGGTAGAGGATGCGCTTTGCTGTTTGCAGGAATTGGCGCGGCATCATCGTGGCCAATTGCAGATACCGGTTTTTGGTTTGACCGGCAGCAATGGCAAGACGACTACCAAGGAGCTCCTCCGGTCTGTGCTTTCTGTAGGTTTCGAGGTGCTGGCAACCAGGGGGAATCTCAACAATCACATTGGGGTGCCTTTGACTTTGCTGCAGATCCATTCTGAGGTGGAGGTTGCGATTGTGGAGATGGGGGCGAATCACCCGGGGGAGATTGCTTTTCTCTGTGGGCTAGCGGCTCCGACACACGGCCTGATCACCAATGTGGGTAAGGCTCATTTGGAAGGGTTCGGTGATTTTGAGGGGGTGAAAAAGTCCAAGGGAGAGCTTTATGATTTTCTGGCCGGGCATCAGGGACAATTGTTTATTCAGGGTGACAACCCGGTGCTGGTGGAAATGGCTGCCCGGCGCTTTGGCCATTTGGTGAAGGAGCAGGGGGGGGCGGTGCTGGGGAATGGGGCGGTGCTGGGGAATGGGGTGGTAACCTACGGCCCGGGCGAATCGAATCATTTCAGGGGTGAGGTCGTTTCTGCCAATCCGTTTCTGGAAATCACTTGGCAGCACGGCTCTACGTTCCACACCCTGCAAACTCAATTGGCCGGAGCTTATAATCTGGAAAATGTGCTGGCAGCGGTAGCGGTGGGAAAATACTTTGGTTTGAGCGACCAACAGATCAATCAGGGCATCCGCGATTATGCGCCCAGCAACAACCGCTCCCAAATCGTAGATACCGCAAAGGGAAACCGCATTATTGGGGATTATTATAACGCCAATGCCAGCAGCATGGCTGCGGCTATTGAAAGCTTCCGGGAGCTCACCGACCCGCGTCCGAAAATCCTGATTCTGGGAGATATGTTTGAATTGGGGGATTCGACTTCGGAGGAACATCGGCGGGTCATTCATCTGGCGCTGGAAGCCGGGCCGGCAAGGATACTTTTTATCGGGAAGAACTTCTTTCGGGGGAGCGGGCTGCAGACGGATGGGGCCGGGGGGAGCGGACTGCCGTCCGCAAGTATTCAGCAAAAACACCCCTCTGCCACTTTCTTTCCTACACTCGAAGAAGCCCGGGCCGCACTGCTCGAGGACCCGGTCACCGACTCCCTGATCCTGGTCAAGGGATCGCGCGGGATTGCCTTGGAAAAATTGATTGATCTGTTTGTATAACTAACCTCACAAATTATGGAAACAATAGCGACCATACTCACGGCTATCGTAGCCATCGAACATCTTT
>DATGNG010000238.1:0-2260 GCA_035306865.1 Sphingobacteriaceae bacterium | reverse complement strand
TTCATGGAACGATAAAACCCCGGGTTCGACCACCGTCTTTATCGGTGGATTAACTACGGGGCGGTATCAGGTAGTGGTGACGGATGCCAACGGGTGTATGGCTCAGGGTGTGGGCAATGTTTCTGAAGATGATCAGGATTGCTATACGTCTTCGCTAGTAATGACCCCCAACGCAGATGGTCTGAATGACGAATTGAGGATTGCCTGCGTCGAAGGCACGATCAATGTCCTGACCATATTTGACCGCTATGGCGCCAAGGTATATCGCGAAGAAAATTACAATAATTTGTGGACCGGAATTGATTCGGATGGTCAGGCTCTGGGAGATGGTGTATATTATTATGTTCTGGAGGTTCAGGAACCCGATGGTACGACAACGCATCACAAGGGGCACATCACCCTATTGAGAAGGTTAAATTGATATAACGCACGGAATTTGACTAACAACAGACAGGCAAGTACTATGAAAAAGAATATTACACTCTATATATTGAGCATTCTGGTCCTTGGAATGATCCATGGAAAAGTCTCTGCGCAGGAGGCGGCTTCGTACCAGCATTACAAGATCAATTACCATCTGATCAATCCCGGAGCTACGGGCATGAAAGGCCAGGTGATTATATTAAATTACATCAACAGATGGAATTCTTTTCCGGGGAATCCCCAGACCTTTACAGCCACATTCAACGGTATGGTCAGTGATAACATCGGATTGGGTGCGATGGTTTTATCCGACAATCTGGGCTCGTTGAACAAAACAGCCGGCGTGTTATCCTATGCTTATCAGTTCGATATCGAAGAAACAAGGTTGAGCATCGGATTGTCGACAGGCTATGAGCGGTATAAATTGCAGGCCTCTGCCCTGGTGGGTAACGGACTGGATCCCGATGATCCGATTATCAATCAGGCGGCCCGGGGATACGACGTATTCGATGCTGCTTTTGGATTGCATGCACAATTACCTGATGGATTTTTTGCGGGTCTTTCAATGCCCAATCTTATCCGCACCCAAGTCGATAGCGACGCGAATAATACGGAGACGGAAAGTACTTTGTTCAAATATTTTGTGGGGTATGCCGGATACCGGATGGATTTTCCGGAGCATAATTTTGATTTTGAACCGTCACTGGCTATCAGAAAAGTGAGAAATGCCCCGTTTCAGGTTGATTTCAATTTATTGGGATACTACGCGAACGATCAATTGATCGGCGGTTTTACATATTCCCTTGGTGGGGGTAACGCTGCCAATATTTTGCTCGGTACCAGAATCAATCTGATGACCATCCTGTATTCCTATGGAGTATCATTTTCCGACTTTCAGTCATATAATAATGGCTCGCATGAAATATCGGTCCAATTTGACTTGTCCAGACCAGCTGAGGAGGAGACTAATGGTCGAAGACGCCGGTAGAATCTAATTCATATACACATAATGTAACAGGTGTTAATCGCCTTATGAGACACAATTAGTCTGACTAATTTAGGGGCTCAATATGCTGAAAATCAAACTGGTGACATATATTTTTTTTTAGTTATAAAAAACTGGTACGATTAATGCATAATGGATATATAACCAAGAAACCTATTAAATAGAACCCGGGCACACAAGGAGTGCCCACAACCAAGAACCAATTTTTTAACCCAAAAACTCGAGATTTTAGATATCAACTGACTCTGTGAATGAATGAACCTTTACACCTAAACTTTACCAATCTATTTTTCCTCATTCAAACAGCCTCGTGTTGTTCTCGTCACAGATAGGTCCCTATCGTAAAATTTCAGTTCAAAATTTCATTGAAACCCAATTTCATTAACCAAAACTTTTTTGAAAAAACCGATTTTTTTTAACCAAAACTAGAACTCATGAAAAAGACGAATTTTACGAAAATTCCGCAGAAGTGGTGTCTGGGCTCAAACTGGCTCAAAGGAATGATTCCTTTGTTGGCTCTGTTTGTGTTCGCGCTGCCGATGCAACTACAGGCGCAGCAAGCGCCAAACTGTTCCAACTTCTCCCCCTCCATCAATGAGTCAGGGCAAGTTGTGGTTGGACCAGATGATTTTGTCACAAACCATGTTGGAGTGGGCTATCCCCTGACGGTGAACATAGTCAACCAATGGGGAGGATCCATTATGGAATTTGTGTTCCCCAACGGTGATGCAACAGTCTCATGGAATGTGTGTGCCTTTATAGGAAAATCTTTATCCTATACTGCGACCAATGGCCAGGGAACGTGTACACAGGGAGTAGTTAATCTCAGTG
>DATGNG010000237.1:0-3824 GCA_035306865.1 Sphingobacteriaceae bacterium | reverse complement strand
TTGGGAAAGGTTTTTGTAATGGAGGAGTTTGTGGAAGCGAGAAGTAGGGTCATCCAGGGAATTATTGACGTCTATCTGCATAATTGGTTGGCCATACAACCCGCTTCTACGCTGGATATGCCTCATGCCAGTACCGTATATTTATATGTGAAGGGCCGGACCTCAGAGTAAGGTACGGAGGCAGCGCAGAGTATCACAGTTGATCCGATTATTTGGTTGTTTAAGTATTTGTAGCTACTTTCGAAATATGAAAGCAATCTACTACGGTCATTCCTGCGTTCGGCTTAAATCACGGGAGTTTGACATACTCTTCGATCCTTTTATCTCGCCGAACCCTCTTGCGAAGCATATTAATATCCATGATCTCACTCCGAATTATATTTTGTTGAGTCACGGACATCAGGATCATGTTGCTGATATGGCAGAAATTCAGCAAAACTCGGGCGCAAGAGTTATTGCCATCGTAGAAACGGCTGCATGGGTTGCCCGGCAAGGGGTAGATCCGGAAAAGATATTGGAAATGAATTTAGGAGGGACCCTCGCGACCGATTTTGGGAATGTGAAAATGGTTTATGCACTGCATACCAATAGTACTCCGGATGGCCGGTATGGAGGATTTCCGGTGGGTTATCTGTTGAATATTGCCGGAAAGCGTTTGTATTTTGCTGGTGATACAGCCCTTACCATGGAAATGAAGTTGTTGGAACCCATCGATCTGGACTGGGCGTTTTTACCAATTGGGGGACATTATACTATGGATGTGGACGATGCAATCAGGGCGGCCAAAATGATTGAGTGCAAGAATATTATTGGCATTCATTACAATACATTCCCCCCGATCACTATTGATAAAAAGGAAGCGATTCAAAAGTTTGAAGACGCTGGTTTGCAATTATATCTGCCTGATGTAGGCGAATCGGTACAGTTGTATAATATTTGGTAATAAATAGTTTAGGGGGCGAAAGGACTTGGTGTGAAAAGCCTTAGCGTGAGCGAAATCTCCCTTTATACCTGGATTCCGATAGGATATATTGAGCATCGGTCATTTGCAAAAGGTCCTGGACTTCCGTTTCAGGGTGACGTTCCATGTATTGCCTGATCAGTTGCCACCCTATGTAAATACCCAGTTTTGGCGCAGATTCATTTTTTTCACCTAACCCAACGGTGAATGGAGCTTCTGAAAAATGCTGGTTAAAATGGGGAAAATCAGTTTGATACAATAACTCTTCGGATACCATCCAATCCCATATTTGTGTCTGAAAATGCTTTGCCCAGGCAAGTTGCTTGTTTGTATATCCAATTTTGATACTATCGGTGACGTAAGGTAATGCCAAATCCATCAGGTAAAATGCTTTGCCGTGGTAAATCAAATGATCCAAAAAGGAAGCATTTTGGGTAGGCTTTTCAAGCAAACTATCATAAATATAGGCTTCAATCACTCTTGGTGTCAGGTGCGCCGGCGTAAATCGACCTGAGATATATTGCGGAAAGGTGCCAATCAGTTCCGGGTAAAACTCGGAATCCGCCCCGAGAAATAAATCTAAACCTATTCCGATATAGTCTTCCCCAATGGGGATTTGTACGGCGAAACCCGAAAAAAAAGCAATGAAGTGAGGGGGAAGCACTGCTTCTGGGAGATAATAACGAATTCGCTTGAAGGCATCCGTCAATTGGGCTTCCTGTTGTTCCAGATCGGGGTAAACCTCATCAACGCTTTTTCTCAGGTGATCGAAATCTGGGTTTGCCGCTATTCCGGCAAGTAAATCCGGAATGGCCGGATCATCTTCAGCCGAGCCAATCCGCAACATGCCTTCAATAAAATCGGCATAGAAATTCCCATATCCGGTCTTCCATTGGCGGTGCAGGGCCGCAGCATTAGCCACTGGGTTTTCTGACAAACTATCCGCTCCCAGTCGGCCAAATTCCCGGTCAAAACGCTCAATCCGTATGTCTTCCAATACCACCTGACTTACATCCACAGGCTGCCGGGATGGGGGTTCCGAACAGGATACCATCAAAATTACAATAGGTAGGATCACAAAATTAAGGTAACTTTGCATGCACGAAGATATTTTTTTTAAACTACTTACAGAAATGAAGAATAAGATTACATCATTATTTGTTGGTTTAATATTGATTGCGTCTATACCTAACATTGCTTTAGCCCAGGATTATTACACATCCTACAGTAGCTTCAAGCCTGTTTCGCTTGGGATTTCGTTTTCCCCCAATATTTCCTGGATGCGCTATGGAGATGCAGAGGGCTTTTCAAGTACTGCAGGGCTTGGCTTTTCATATGGACTTCTTGCAGATTTTGCAGTTGCAGAGAATTATTATTTTGCAACCGGTTTGCTGATCAACAACTTGTGGTCTGATACTTCCATTGGTGGTGCCGGATTGCCAAATAGCAATTCACCCGCTGGCAAAGTTCAGTATCGGTTGCAGTATGCAGAAATTCCCCTTGCGGTAAAGCTGAAAAGCGCCCAACGTTACCATAGAAGTTATTATGGAAAATTTGGGTTTTCTGCCGGGGTCAAAATTAGTGGAAAGCAAAGGGTAAACGATCAATCCAATAGACAGAATATCAATGATGCCAGTGTGTTTCGACTGGGGCTCCAAATTGGGGGTGGGGTCGAGTGGCAATTGGACCACAACCTACGTATGATGACTGGTTTGACGTTTAATAACGGATTTACGACAACCATGAAGCTTGCAGAACCCAGAAACTCTTATCTTTCACTTGATTTTGGCTTCTTTTTTTAATCCCTCATTTATTCCCTCATTTAAT
Organism: Sphingobacteriaceae bacterium; assembly: GCA_035306865.1. Classification (GTDB taxonomy): domain Bacteria; phylum Bacteroidota; class Bacteroidia; order Sphingobacteriales; family Sphingobacteriaceae; genus DASRQK01. Next base: position 1,036 of record DATGNG010000237.1, on the reverse strand, counting down.
CCCTCATCCAATACAATGCGCATAGCCATCGCTCAACTCAATTACCATGTTGCTAATTTTCAGCATAATGTATCAAAAATAATTGCTACACTCGACCAGGCCAGGCAGCAAGGAGTCGATTTAGTGGTGTTTGCCGAAATGGCGTTAAGCGGTTATCCCGCAAAGGATTTTTGGTTCTCTCCGGATTTTATTGCCCGTTCCCAACAAGCCCTGGAGGAAGTCGCCTCCCATTGCAAAGGTATTGCTTGCATTTTGGGTACAGCAGTAGAAAATAAAAATGGATTCGGAAAGTCTCTGTACAATGTAGCAGTATTGCTGGAAAACGGCAAAATCGCGGGCACAACTTTCAAAGGACTGCTGCCGGATTATGATGTTTTTGATGAATTTCGTTATTTTCAACCGGCAAATAAATTTAAGTGCCTTGAATTTAAAGGATTGAAGCTGGCAGTATCGGTTTGTGAGGATATGTGGAATGTGAGTGCCCCCCCTTTATATCCCTCCTTCAATGATCCTATGCCGGTTCTGGCGGAAGAAAAGCCGGATCTCTCTATCAATATTGCAGCATCTCCTTTTGCAGCCCATCATTTCGAAAAGCGTCAAGAGGTGATGGCTATCCATGCCAAACGTGCAGACTCCCCACTTTTGTATGTAAACCAGGTAGGAGCCCATGCCGATCTGATTTTTGATGGTCGATCAATGGTTTATTCGGCGAGTGGAGAAATGGTGGATGAATTGTCGGCATTTGAAGAGGATTTTAGGATTTATGAATTTAAGAATGGCCATTTACAATTTGAAAATGGGCCAGAGAAGGGTGTGCAAGAGGTTCGTGCTGGTTTTGACACTCAGAACCCCATTGCCTTGATCCATCAGGCCCTTCTGCTGGGAATCCGGGATTTTTTCCAAAAATCAGGCTTTAAAAAGGCTATTTTGGGACTGTCGGGCGGACTGGATTCGGCAGTGGTTGCGGTGCTGGCCTGTGAAGCATTGGGTCCTGATAATGTACTGGCAGTCCTTATGCCATCTGCCTATTCTTCAG
>DATGNG010000236.1:0-5889 GCA_035306865.1 Sphingobacteriaceae bacterium | reverse complement strand
CTACTCTTTTGATCACATTACCGGCACCGGATCCCAGCTTTTTACGGGCTTCGGCATGAAATTTCTGGGCACTTTCCAATTGGGAGCCTACCTTGTCCATGTCCGTCAAAAAGCCCACAAACTTATCGTACAGGGCACCTGCTTCCTTGGCTATATCCAATACGTTGCGGGTCTGCCGCTCCTGTTTCCAGATACTGGCGATCGTCCTCAGGGTCGCCAGCAAAGTGGATGGACTCACAATCACGACCCGGCGATCCCAGGCATCCGAAAACAACTCGGATTTATAGGTGACCGACATGCTGAATGCCGATTCAATCGGCATAAATAGCAGCACAAAATCAGGGGAATTGATCTGATAAAGCTCCTGATAATTTTTGGCGGACAGGCTCTTGACATGATTCTCCACCGAAATAACGTGTTGCCGGGCAAACTGATCCCGTTCCTCATCGTCATCCGCATTTACCCAGCGTTCGTAGGCGACCAGTGACACTTTCGAATCCACTACCAGGTGCTTGTCATCCGGCAAATGGATGATGGCATCCGGTTGCAGCCGCCGCCCCTCTTCATCCAACAAAGAGGCCTGCAAATGATACTCCTGATCCTTGGTCAGTCCTGACCGTTCCAGTACGCGCTCCAGAATCACTTCACCCCAATTCCCCTGTTTCTTGCTGTCCCCTCTCAACGCACGGGTCAGGCTGTTCGCTTCATCCTTGATATGCCGGCTCTGCTCCATCAACTGTTCCACCACTCCTTTGAGCGTATTTCGTTCCGCTGCCTCGGCATTGTAGGTCTTTTCTACTTTTTCCTCAAAGGATTTGATTTTTTCCTTCAATGGATTGAGGATCTGATCCAGATTTCGGGTGTTGGTTTCGGTAAATTTCTGTGTTTTTTCCTCCAGGATTTTATTGGCCAGCGCCTGAAATTCAAGGTTAAAGTCTTTTTTGGTCTTTTCAATCTCGTCCTTCTGGGCCTGGAGCTGTTCGGATTGTGATTTGAAATAGGCTCTGGCACTTTCAAGGGATTTTTCAGCTTCCAGGTACTTTGTACGCAAGGCCTCCAATTCTGTTCGCAATTGCTGCTGTTCCTCTTTGAATAGCAGGTCGTTTCGTTCTTTTTCTGCCTGCAGACCCTCCACCTGCTGTTGGGCGCGGGCCAATGTCAATGCCAGCTCCTCCTTTTGCCCGCGAAGTGCTTCAAATTCCGCTTCAGCGGCCTCTCGCACCGACGGATCCGATTGATTTTTACGGAAAAATAAAACAACCGCTATCAATAAAATAACAACAGAAAGGATAATTGGGTACAGCTCCATATTTACAAACTTACGAAATGTCCCTGATCTTTTTAATAGTTGGCGTTATGTTATACTACTGCAGCTTCTGATGCGTGCGCCACCAGAGATCGGGCATTTCGCCTGATAAGGCCTCCTGATAGTCCTCAAAACGACAAGGAACCAGATAATACCGTTCGTTTACGGATTTAGAACCAAAATAAGGCACTTGCATCCACCAGCGGTCCGTCTTTTTGCTTTTGACAAAAACCAATTCGTGCCCTTCATGTTCCAGGGTGGCCCGGTAGGTAATGTAGGATGAAGGTGGGCTGAATGGAAGGTCGTTTTTGCGGTTATAAAAACCATCCATAAAATACCAGATCATCTGCGCCAGTAGTGTTGCGGTCTGACGGCGAACATCCAGGGTTGGATTGTATTCATAAAAACCGATAGAAGAAAGCTTATCATTCATCCCTGCATAACGGCAAAGCTGGCATGCTTCCTGCCCAAACAGGCCATTTGGAGTCACATTGGCATTGGCCGGGGCATCCGAAAACCGGATAGCCGCCATATCAAAACTCAACATATCCGCACTCCGCACCAGGGGTTCGGCATATTCAATTTTTCCGGCGATTTCCCCCACCCGGGTGGCATTGAAATACAGTTTTTCATACAGATCCACGGCTTCCCGGCTCACGAAATAACTTTGGTATCCAATATTATTGATATTGAACAAAAAGTCCGGTTCATGCAGGATGATATGGTTGAGGAAAGTTTGCGAATTGAGTGCGGCCTTTTCTGAATTATGCTGATCCAGGTCGAAGCGGGGATCGACCACCGCTACCTCCACCTTGCGCTCCAGCTTTTCAAAAGCTGTAAATTGGGCATAAGTCAAATCCTGTCCGCCCCCGATCAGGATGGGGATAATATCTGCCTTCATCAATTCCTCGCAGACTTTAGTGACAGCGACATAAGTATCTTTCACGGTTTCTCCGGCGACAATATTGCCCAAATCCGCCATCTTCACCGGATAATCGCCCGAATAAAGGCTGTACAATTGTCGGCGCACCACATCTGCACCCCCGGCACAGCCCTCATTTCCAAGAGCCTTACGGTCATCATCTATCCCAAAAAGAACCAGATGCGGTTTTTCCGGACCTTCCAATTCGGGAAATTCCTTGAGGTGGATCTGTATCAAAGAACCTAATTGTACAGTTGCATAACCTTCATCCGGCATGAATTGTCCGAGGGATACAGGTTGAAAAAAATCGGATAGTGACATGCCACAAATATCGACTTTATCGGGAATAATTCTAAAAATTTTCTGCCATCACCTTTTCGTATGCAAATAATTCGTCCCGAAGCTTGGCTGCCTGCAAAAAATCCAACTCCTTTGCGGCCTTTTCCATCTCTTTCCTTAGTTTGTCAATGGCTCCCTTCAGTTGGGGTTTGCTCATGTATTGTACTACCGGGTCATTGAGTACGGCCATGGAACCATCGGGCTCCACATAGGCTTTTGGTTCTCCGCCTTTCCGGTAATCTGCCACCGAGGTCTGCTCCATAATAGACTCCCTGGATTTGCCCACCGTTCTGGGAGTGATACCGTGTTTTTCATTGTATTTCACCTGCTTTTCCCGGCGACGGTTGGTCTCCTCAATGGTCGCCCGCATGGAGTCCGTCATTTTATCTGCATACATAATCACCCGGCCCTTGTCATTTCGGGCCGCCCGCCCGATCGTCTGGATCAGGGCACGCGACGAACGCAGAAAGCCTTCCTTATCAGCATCCAGAATGGCAACCAGGGTGACCTCCGGCAGATCCAATCCCTCCCGCAGCAGGTTGATCCCAACCAGCACATCAAAGACGCCCAGGCGCAGGTCTCTCAAAATTTCCACCCGCTCCAGCGTTTTGACCTCCGAGTGTATATATCTCACCTTGATGCCCAGCTTCGCCATATATTTGGTCAGCTCCTCGCTCATGCGTTTGGTCAGGGTGGTGACCAGCACCCGGCCTCCTTCCTTCACCACCGTATCCACCTCTTCCAGCAAATCGTCCACCTGATTGCCCAAAGGCCTAACCTCAATAGAGGGATCCACCAATCCGGTGGGCCGGATCACCTGCTCCACAAAAACACCCTCCGTCTGCTGCAATTCATAATCCCCGGGTGTGGCACTGACATAAATGGTTTGATTGGTCAGTGATTCAAACTCAGAAAAATTGAGCGGGCGGTTGTCCAATGCGGCCGGCAGCCGGAATCCATGTTCTACCAAAGATAATTTGCGGGAACGATCCCCGCCGTACATAGCCCTTATCTGAGGAATGGTGACATGGCTTTCATCGATCATCAGCAGGTAATCCTTGGGGAAATAATCCAGCAGACAGAAAGGACGCATACCGGGCGAACGTCCATCAAAAAATCGGGAATAATTCTCAATACCGCTACAATATCCCAGCTCCCGCATCATTTCCAGATCATAGTTGACCCTTTCTTCAAGACGTTTTGCCTCCAGCGCCAGCCCATTGAGCAACAATTGCTCCTTTCGCAGCTCTAATTCCTCCCCAATTGCCCAAAGCGACTCCGTAAACTTTTCTTTTGGCGTGACAAAGAGATTGGCCGGAAACAGGGCCATATCTTCCATTCGCTCCAGCGTAGCCCCCGAAACCGGATCGATCACACTCAATTCATCTATTTCATCCCCAAAAAAAGAAATGCGGTACGCTTCGTCCATATAGGCAGGGAATACATCCACGGTATCACCTTTGACCCGAAAAGTACCCCGTTTGAAATCCACCGTCGTCCGGGCATAAAGAATCTCTACCAGGCGGTGCAAAAAGGCATTGCGACTGATCACTGTACCCACCGCAAAGCGGAATACGGAACGCGAAAAATCCTCTGGATTTCCCATACCATATATGCAGGAAACCGATGAAACCACGATCACATCCCTTCTGCCGGACATCAGGGCGGAAGTGGTGCGCAGCCTCAGTTTTTCGATTTCCTCATTGATCGCCAGATCTTTTTCAATATAGGTGTTGGTGGTGGCAATAAATGCCTCGGGCTGATAGTAATCGTAATAGGAAACAAAGTAATTGACCGCATTCTCAGGAAAAAACTGTTTGAACTCTCCATATAACTGGGCGGCCAGCGTCTTGTTGTGGCTAAGGATGAGGGTAGGCCGTTGTGTCTGTTCAATGACATTGGCCATGGTAAACGTTTTTCCCGATCCGGTCACCCCCAATAAGGTTTGATAGTCCTCGCCGGCATTCAGGCCTTCCGTCAATTGGCGGATAGCCTCCGGCTGGTCACCGGTAGGAGCATATTCGGAAGTCAGTTTAAATCTCATGGAATTGTATGGAATTGTATTGCTTGATGGAATTGCATGGCTTGCGGATTTGCAGAATTTAATAAGACAAAAATACATTAAAATCTGCAGAAATTCCAGTATATTTACCCTATGGTATATGTATTGACAGATCATCCCAGCATTGCAAACGATTATCTGGTCGAGTTGCGGCATGTGGATATTCAGCAAGATCGGCTCCGTTTTCGCCGGAATCTGGAGCGTATTGGGGAAATGCTGGCGTTTGAAATCAGCAAGGTGCTGGAATACGAAGAGGTGGAGGTAGAAACACCGCTGGGCCTTGCCAATACTGCAATGTTGAAAGAGCAACCTGTGATTGCGACTATTTTGCGGGCAGGGATTCCTATGCATCAGGGATTTATGAATGTGTTTGACCGGGCTGATGCGGCTTTTGTCGGTGCATATCGGAAAGTCAGGAAGAGTGGGGCTTTTGAGATCCATAAGGAGTACATTACCAGCCCTGACCTGAACGGGAAGGTGCTGGTCGTGGTGGATCCTATGTTGGGTACCGGGCAGAGCATGGTTCTTTCCTGCAAGGAACTGCTGGACAAATACAAGGTAAAAGAATTGCATATTGCCACTGTTATTGCATCGGAGGAAGGAATTGCGCATGTCCGGGCCTTCCTGCCGCAGGCCAGGCTCTGGGTGGGTGATATTGATAGTGAGCTGACTGGCAAGGCCTATATTGTACCTGGTTTGGGGGATGCAGGAGATCTGTCCTATGGGGGGAAAACGGACGGTGATGTTGAAAATTAACGTATTGTTAATAAAAACCTAAGCCTAATTTATTGGATGTAAGCATGTTTTAGTGGTATCTTTATGGGAAATCCCAAAAAGGACCACGCCATGACCAATTGGAAAAAATTTAGCGGCGAACCCATACGTGAGCCCATTCTCAATGCTGTATCCCAAGCCATCCGCAGGGAATACCTGTGTGGCAACAAATTGAAAGTCTGCATAGGTACCGATTCCCAGGTAAAGAGTGGCACCACCGAATTTGCGACTGTGATTGTTTTTGTGCGGGAAAAGAAAGGGGCATTTATGTACATTCATCAGGATCGGACTACCGTGCGCATGACCATCAAGGAGCGGATGCTGGCCGAGGTACAGCGTTCCATCGAGATCGCCTATGCGCTTTGTGATACCCTGGATCGTTATGATGTGGAGCTGGAGGTGCATGCTGATATCAATACCAATCCCATGTTTAAATCCAATCAGGCCCTGAGCGATGCAATGGGTTATATTCTAAGCATGGGTTTT
>DATGNG010000235.1:0-2493 GCA_035306865.1 Sphingobacteriaceae bacterium | reverse complement strand
TTGATGAATCTGGCTGCAGGGCTTACCGATAGCCAATTTCCAGTCGATAGTTTCCGGCATTGCCTGAATGAATTGATACAAAATCCTGCCACTCTGGCCATGGTGAAAGAGGAAGCTGCGGCTTTCCTGTTTGCTTACGAGGGTGTGGCTTATCAGGGTATGAATTATTCAAATCAATAACGTGGTATTATTCAAGAATAAGTAATTTATATAGTACATGAAATTATGAAAAACACGAAAAATATGAGAAGCAAACTGATCCTTTTAGTGCTGTTTTACCTGGCTGCTGGCCAGGCTTTTCCCCAGGAATATAAAATTCCCAAAAATAGCGGCAAGTTGATCCTGAATCTCCAGCATGTGATTGTGACCGGGTACGAAGGGGAAGATCTGGTTTTCATCAATAAAACCGCAGAAATTACTGCTCCGGATGAGCGGGCAAAGGGGCTCAAGCCACTCAAGCCCGCTGGACTGGAAGATAATACCGGCATGGGATTGCATTTGAAAATGAATGAGACAGATCATGTGGTGACGGTGGATATGATCGATCAGCAAAACACTGATTTCTTTGAAATCAAAGTCCCCCGTGGCATTTCCAGTGTCACGATCAATACGGGTCGGCCAAGTGTTTTTCTCAGGAAAGAGAAATCGATCACTGCACGGTCATTGAACTGCAGCCTTGAAATATCCGCTCAGGGAGACGTTTTACTGGAAAACAATACCGGCCCGCTCAATGTCAGTACCTATCACGGAAATATCGAAGCCAGATTCGGACCGGTAATGGAAGGTCCGATATCATTTATTACTTCAATGGGATATATTGATGTGACCGTACCTGAGTCCATACGGGCCACGGTCGATATGGCAACCGGCACGACGGACGGTAATCTCTTTGCGGCCGAGGAATTGAATATCGTACCTGTAGAGGACGCCCGAAATCGGTACGATGCCATGCTCAAACGGGTGATTGGTAAAATCAATGATGGCGGATTGCATCTCAATCTCCGATCTACCAGTGGTAATATTTACCTGAGGGCTGCATCTGGTTTGTAGTACATTTTCAGGATCTTTCAAATTCCAATTTATTGTAGTAACAACTAATTCTAAATTTTATGAAATCATTTATCTTTCCCACTCTGAGAGTGGTCACACTCTTGTTTTGCATTATTTTTTGCACTGAATCCCAGGCTCAGACCACCACTATCCGGATCAGCGCAGCCGAAGGTTCGGGAAAGCCGATCCCCATTTTCCCTCCGGTAGAAGGCCGGTTTTTACGAGCGGCCCAATGGATCGATACGCTGGATGCCCAGGGGCAGATGGTCATTGACCATGATATGGAGGTGCCCGGATTGTTTATGTTTCATTATGAATACAAGTACTATCGCTTGTATGTCAGACCGGGCGATACGTTTAATGTGGTTATTGATAAAAACCAGGCTGACCGCCCTCTGACCGTGCTTTCCGGGCCTTTTTCCGAAGCACAGGAAGCGATGAACAGACTTGAACTGGGAGATGCGCAGCAAAATGGAGACCAGTATTATAGCCTGAACCCGGTCTTTGAACATACCCGGAAACAGGTTTTAGAGGAAGTGGAGCGGCAACTGGCCCCTTTCAATGAATTGCACCGGTCGCAGCAGATGGATGTAGATTTCTACGAAACCGTACAATTGCTGGTGAAAAACCATTATGCCGAAATTCTCTGCCACGCACTCACCAATGAAATTTCTTCTTTGGTCTATCACCCGGATAGTAGCAGGTATAAGCCAGAGAGAATTGATCAGGCAAGAAAGGATTGGGAATCGATCTTTGCTTTGGCTGATTATCGGGATATCAGATCTACCCGGGTTTCTACTTATGAGGGATATCATCGTATGGTGCAGGATTTTTATGTCGCTTCCTTTTTTCCAAAAAGCGAGGGCAGATACTTGCCCCCGGTCAAAAGAACAATGGATTATTATTTTCAAAGCCGATACTGGCTGATGAAAGAACATCACCAGGTTGGTCCATTGCAGGAGTATCTGCTTGCTTCAAGGATACACTTTATCAATGACTTTAAAAATTTCTATGATTTTATACCGGAGTTGTATGCCGATTTTACGGAACGTTATCCCAATAGTATTTATATCCCTTATCTGAAACCCGGTGTTGATGAAGTCATTGCTTTTCATCGAAAAATACAGCGCGAAAAAGCAAGAGACTACATTTTTGTGGGCAATAGTGAGCGTATCGATGATTTTGATGGGCTGATAATGCGGCATTTTCCCGATCAAACTGTATATGTTGATCTCTGGGCGAGCTGGTGTGTGCCCTGTAAAGAAGAATTTCAATTCAGTGATCAACTGCATCAATTTGTGGCTTCCCGGGGTATTTCGGTTTTGTATATTTCCATTGATAAAGATCATGATGAAAAGCAATGGGAAGACATGATCACTTATTATGACCTCAAAGGACACCATATCCGGGCTACGGCATCGCTGCTTGCCGATCTGCAAAAGC
>DATGNG010000234.1:0-6466 GCA_035306865.1 Sphingobacteriaceae bacterium | reverse complement strand
TGAAGCAGCAATTGCAGTTGATCCATCAAAGACCCTACATTTGAAACCTTTCTGAAGAAAGCCGGAAACTGGTCAATCAAGCCGGGGAGTTTGGATGAAATCCATTGCAGGGAAAGATTGGCTGATTTTCGTTCTGTCAGTTCGCTGAGCAAAGCCATTCGGATTTTTGCCGGCAAGGCAACATAGGGGTGGCCCATAAATTCAACCAGCAGATTATGAGAAAGCAATGCGCCGTTTTGAGAAGCTCCTGTGGTGAAAAACTGCTGGGCAGACAGCACCAGATCCATCATGTTATAGGTGAGCGTCTCACGAAATGGATAACCCATGGTTATATTCAGTTGATCCGTCAGGGATTCGGGAATACTTTGCAAAATGGGAATCAACAGGCTTTCATCTGCCAAAATAATGGCCGTACTTCCTTTGCTATGGGGTGATTTTTCCAGCAAATGGGCCAGTACTTTGGTCTGGGCGGTACGGCCTGGGGCAGGAATTATCTCGATGAGCTGCGAATTTGAGGGAGCGGCCAAGCCGGGTTGTTGTTTGGAAACCCTGGCGGGAATATTTGAAGGAAATTCGCCTAAGGCGTTTATCAAGCCGTGATTACCCAAATTCTGTCGAATAAAATGACCAGCCTCCATCAATGGATCCTCAAAATAATATTGATCAGCATCAAAATAGAAAAGGGCTTTACCCTGTTCTTGCCACCTGCGAAACAGTTTGCTTTCAGCCGCATTTAGGGCGTTGAACCCAACAAACAGCACTTGCTGATAATCCGCTACAAGATCCCGGGAATCTGGATTCCCCGCTGCCAGATCCCTATAAATCCCCGCCATAGTATGTAGTTGCCCCTCCTGCAGGGCAGCCCGAAAACTTTGGTATAGGCGGGGAAGCAATTTCCACAATTGTAAAAACCGTGCCTGCAACTCACTATGTCTATCTTTGGAAAATGCAGACCAGAACCTCATCAAAAATTGTTGCTGTTCTTCAGTCAGAAAGTCAAATTGCCGATCCAACAGGGCAATTTCCTCCATTTCTCGAAAAATCATACCCACATCCACCAATTCATAATCCAGCTGGGCAAAATCATCCAAAATGATTTCCCCTATCGGAAAAAATTGATCCAAGGAATCCTCAAAAGCCGGGTTCTGCTCCCGCTGCAAGGCAGTATATAGCTTATTCAGTAGAAAAATCTGTGCCGTTCGATTGAGTTCCTTTCTATTGGTGGATTGCCTGACAAATTCCTGAATAGTAAAAAATTGAGGGCTCCAAAAGGCCTGACCCTGCAACTCGGCAAGATGTTTTTTGAGGTAATGGACCGGCCGCTGATTATTAAAAACAATGGCAATATTGCCCAGATCCCTGCCAAATCTTTGGACAATATCCGCAGCAACCAACTTCAAAAACGGGGGGTGCATTTGTTCCTTATTTTTCATGGACCTCTATCATTTCATTTTGTAAAAAATAATAAAGATAACCCCTGACACCGGGCAGAGCCAATTGCTGCAAGAACTCCATATACCCCTTCAATTGATTGATATGCGATGGGTCCGATAGGGCTGAAGAAAGCTTAAAATCTATTACTATGGTTTCTTTTTCTGCAAACAACACCTTATCCGGACGCCAGGCACGTCCTTCCGTATCGATGATGGCCCGCTCATTGCCCTGCCGGTAACCGGAAGAAAGCAGTGGACCAAGTACAGGATGCGACCAGGCATTATGCAACAAAATAGTCGCCTGCTCTCCTTCCCTCTGATCCAACCTTCCCTCACCAATCAAATGTGCTACCGCGCTCCCAATGGAAGCTGTAGATGGAAGATTCGCCATCAATTCATGCAAACAAGTGCTGAAAGAGGCTGAAGCCCGAAACTTTTCCCGTTGCTCCAGATCAATATCCATTTTTTTTGAAAGAAGGGTTGAAAGCAGGTTGGAACCACTATATCCATGAAGGGAAAGGGTTGTCTCAGTCTGGTCCCCTAATTCCGTTTGCTGCAATTCGGGTGCTTGATTCGCTGTGACAGCCCCCAGAGACAGGCTTCCCTCTTCGGTCATCGCCTCGTGTTTTTCCAGCGCCTTATACAAGAGACTTCCTACATTATTTACTTTGATATCTTCCTGCTTTTTCTTTGCCGGTTTCGGAGAAAGTACCCATAAAAAACTTCGTGCCCTGGTGGTCGCTACATACAAAGCATTGAGTGCATCCATATAATTATACAGTCGTTCCTTATAGTATTGATCAAAAATCACCGATTCCCGGACTTTTTTGCCAAATTTGAGTGGGATACTTTCAAATTCTGCCACTATCGGCACATCTGACACATCGAACCACACCTGACCATCGGCTTTACCGGCCAGATTCCAATTGCAAAACGGGACCATGACCGCCTCATACTCCAATCCCTTGGATTTATGTATGGTCAGGATTTCAACGGCATCCTGACGATTGTCGGCCGAAAGCGGAATCACCGCCCCCTCTTCCTTCCAAAATTCCAGAAAGCCAAGCAATCCGGAGCCATGGATATTCATAAAGTTGGCCACTGTGTCCATCAGAGTGAGCAAATACGGCAAGGCTGACCCATCTTCATTGAAATCAAACTCCCGAATCAACCTGTCCACCTGAGAAGCCAATGGTAGTTGTTTCAGCTCCTCCCAGGACACTATCAGCGACTCAGGCAACCAGCCGCCCAAATCCTGGAGCCTGCCCCCACCCGCAACCAACCAGGCATCAGCGTCCATAGGTTGGCCCTTTGCAACCCCATATTGATACAACATTTCACTCAGATAGCTATTATATTCCCTACCCTCAAATGCCAAAAATCGAAGTGCTGCAATTATAGCTTTAATAGCCGCATGACTGGAAAGCAAAAGTGCATCCCCGGAAATTACCTGAAAACCAAGCTCCCCCAGCGCTTGTTGTGCCTTGAAATAATCGATCAACAAGCTGGCCTCGTTCTTGGTCCGCACCAATATCCCGATTTCTCCAGCCTTATATGCTTTTTGCGATATCCACTCCCTGATCTGATCGAAAGTTTTGGCGCAGGCCTCTTCTCTGAAAGCAGCGACACCCACTCTTTCGTTTTCATCCCTGGCCTCCACACTGAAATATTCCACATGAATCGCACCGGATTCTTTCTCAGCATTTTTGTTGGGCGGAATTTCCTGCACAACATCTTCATACGCCCGGATGATGGTGTCGTGCAGGCCCTGTTGTACCCAAAGCACATCGTACTGGTCTCCCATGGCTTCCTTAGCCTGTTCATTTATGGATTCCTGAAGGATATCCGGCATTCGGGTATAGAGAAAATTATTGAATTCGATAAGTTGTCTCGCACTTCTGTAATTGTAACGCAGGCTTTCTTTGCTGATCAGCCTCCTGGCATCCGACAAATGAAAAGCACTTGCTACCCCATTTTCCACACCATCCAACAGAATCCTGAAATCTCCATCCCGCCATCGGTAAATACTCTGTTTCACATCTTCTACGATCAAATGAGCCGGGTTTGAGGAGTCTTGACTCCCCAAAGCATTGATGAGCAGGGGCATCAGGTTGTCCCATTGCGCATGCGAGGTATCCTGGAACTCATCAAAAAGAAAGTTTCGATAGCGATTGCCGATTTTTTCCCAGATAAATGTAGGGTCACCTCCTTCTGTACGGCCAATCCTGGCCAGCAAGGTTTGAGCATCTGAAATCAATTGTGCGCCATTGTCCGTGCGCCATTCGGAAAGCAGCTCGGCCATATCCCTGAGCAAACGTAGATAATGAATATTTTCATCCACGGCTTTTAACAGCTGATAAGCCGGTAGCTTATCTTGTAAAATTTGATGGAGCGATACTATTTCCGGATTAATTTTCGAATATAATTCATCGATACGGGGAGTTCTGGATTTTGCCGACTGGTAGGCATCTGGCTTGTCGGCCAATTTCGCAACTCCGGCCCGCAAGGCAGACAAATCCCCCGGTTTTTCTTTGTAATTCTTAAATTTCAGGAGAAAATTACTGGCCCTATAGTAGAGTTCATCTGCTGTAACTCCAAAGCTTTCGATTTGTTGAGCAATCAAGTTGGTACTTTGCAATACGACTTCTTCAAACGCCACAATTTCTGACAGAACTTCCCGGGCCAAACGATCAAACAGGTCTTCATTCCCTTTGCGGGAATACACCTCTTCCAGCTTTCTGAAATCATCTGAAAAAATTATTCTTGACAGGTCAAGAAGTGCCTGATTGATATTCCATGGCTTATCTTCCTCGATTTGTCGTAGCATACGCTCCAGGATCCAGTCAAAAAGCGCCGGATTTTCATTGAGTTGGCCGTACAGTCTATTCATCAGATCCCGGCCTACTTTATCTGTGTTCAGTTCGATTCGAAAACCACTGTCCAGACCCAATTCATAGGTAAAACTCCGGATCACCTGCTGGGAAAACCTGTCGATTGTCTGTACCGAAAACCTACTGTAATCATGCAGAATATTTCGATATGCCTGATCTGCACGTCTCCTAATCTGCTCGCGGGTCCATTCCGGAAAGGCTGATTGCAATTCCTGAAAATATGCTGCTGCTTTTGGGTTACTGCTGTCCGAAGCAAGCGCTTCCAATGCTTCCAGAATCCTGGATTTCATTTCTGCCGTGGCTTTATTTGTAAAAGTCAGTGCCAGAATTTCCCGGTAGGAAGCAGGCCTATCAAGCAATAATCGCAGAAAATGCAAGGTCAAAGCAAAGGTCTTCCCCGAACCCTCTGATGCCCTAAGGATTTTCAGGGGTGGGGTAATATTTGTGGCATTGTTTCCTTCTCCGCTCATTCCAAACCCAAATAATTCCGTATCCAAACCTTATTGTGTTAATAACCCACTATTCCCCTGATTCCGTGCACGATGGTGTCAAATAGATTCTCCAGGTTGAGTCCTTTACTGTAATTGAATATAAAAAATCCCACCAACAAGAGTATAGCGACGACTATTAAACGTTTGAAAAGGTATCCCAACAGGATGATAACCATTGGAATTAAAATCAAATAGTACCAATTGATATAAATGGGATTGATTCCTTTGGCACTTTTCATCACAAAATACAATTTGCCCTGAGATCCGGACTGGTTCTGATGTTTGATAAAAACAAAAATTGAAGATTCTATTGCGTTCGGGGCTATACCTACCCCATCATTGAACTGCAGCTCCTGTTTGAATCCGTTGATCCTAAATTGAAAGGTTCCATTAATGCTTTCCTGTGGATTGCCCAATGAGTCCAGGGCAATAATGGCTAACTTATCATTTTTGATCAAATTTTCACGCACCTCAAAATCTCTGATGCCTCCTTCCATTGCCAGTGCATCCGGCACAGGTAATGAAAACAAGACGAAAAGTAGAAGGAAACGACTTTTCAGGGCCAGCAATGTTTTCATGATCAGCTTTTGTTGGTTAAGACACAATAATAGTAAAAAAATTAATACGGGACAGGTGCAATTCTTGAATTCTGTTGGATTTTTGTATTTTGTCATCCTTATTCATCTATATTTCAGCAAATGAAGATTTTATTTAGATCATTAGCATGTGTGATTTCCGTGCTAATCCTGATGACCAGCTTTGCTCTGGCACAAGAAACACTGTTACTGCGCAGTCCCAGTATAAGTAATGACCATATTTCCTTTGTTTATGGAGGCGATATTTGGATTGCTAACCGGGACGGCAGTCAGGCAAAGCGCCTAACCGTTAATCCGGGAGTAGAATCGAACCCTGTGTTTTCTCCTGATGGCAAACAAATCGCTTTTACAGGGAATTATGATGGGAACACAGATGTTTACACGATCTCCATCAATGGTGGTGAACCAAAAAGATTGACTTACCATCCCGCTGCAGACGTAGTGCGTGGTTGGTTGAACGATTCGGAAGTTTACTTTACCTCCACCAGGGACTACACCTATGCAATCAGTCCCCGCTTGCACCGGATCAGCACCGCGGGCGGCCCCTCAACTCCCTTGATCATGCCAGAAGCCAATCAGGGATCCCCTTCCCCTGATGGGAAGCATTGGGCCTATATCAAAAACACGGACCCTACAGAGCGGGACCGGGTGGCTTTCAAACGGTACAGAGGTGGCGGAATGCCCTCAATTTGGGTTTTCGACACTCAAAGCCATGATATTGAAGTAATCCCTGGCGAAAGAGCCAATGATGTAAAGCCACTTTGGTTGGGTGACGGTAAGATTTATTTTCTGTCAGACCGGGATAAAATCGTCAATATTTACAGCTATGATCAGGGAACGAAAAAAGTAGAAAAACTCACCGATTTCAAAGATTATGATGTACGTAGTCTGAATGGTCATGGCAATACACTGGTTTTTGAGCAGGAAGGCCGAATCCATACCCTTGATCTTGCCAGCAAAAAATCAACATCCCTGAAAATCCATATTCAGGCGGACGCCCCATATAAAAGGCCTCATTATGTAGATGTAAGCCGCAACATTAGGGCTTTTAGCAT
>DATGNG010000233.1:0-7991 GCA_035306865.1 Sphingobacteriaceae bacterium | reverse complement strand
GGGCCAAAGACAAAACCATTACTTGGTATCAACAATCTCCAGATTCAACAAATCCGAGAAATGAATGCATTCCTCGGAAGCTGGTATTGTGCGAAAATAGATGTGTGAGGAACTTCAACTTGTAATGGGTGTTGAGGCCGCCGTCTCACTATTCCCAACGCTTCCTGGGTACGCAGATAATGTCTTCTGTTTTACGGAGGGTAATGGGTCTTTGATCAAAACGATTGAGCAACACAAGGGAATCTGCAGAATAGCTGATTATTTCGAAGCGGGGCAGGAATTGTCCTGAGCGATAGCAGCCGGATATTTTTTGCTTTCCGTCTGCACGGGTATAAAGGCCGTCCACAATCATGCTATCTCCCCTTACCACATACACTCCCTTGGCATACTCTGTCCAGTTGCCATCATTATAACAGGAGTCAGGAATGTTTCTGGCCTTGGAATGAGTATGTAAAACCGCATAGATTGAGTCACAGGTGATGCGGAACTCATGCAGGGTATATTGCAATAGATCGTCCTGCAAGGGCTGCTCATCCTGTACCCAAACCCCTTGCAGGTAGTCTGCCCCGGGATGCTGGTATTCGGAATTGAGCTTGCAGCCCGTTAGAAAGAGAGGCCCCGCAGCCAGCAAAAGAAAAAGCAGTGGCAAGCCTCTCCTGCCAGGTCTGCCACCACCGAAAACACTCAATCCAAACGTTCGCACTATATTTTATAGTTTCAAGCCCCCCAATTTAACTATTTCAACCCGCCGATCATGTCTTCCGGACGCACCCAGGCATCAAACTGATCATTAGTCAGCAACTCCAGCTCAAGAGCCGCTTCACGCAGCGATTTGTTTTCCTTATGTGCTTTCTTGGCAATTTTTGCAGCGTTTTCGTAACCGATATGAGGGTTTAGCGCTGTGACCAGCATCAGGGAGTTTTCCAGGTGCTTTTTGATGCCATCCAAATTTGGTTCTATGCCAATGGCGCAATGGTCATTGAATGACACGCAGGCGTCGCCGATCAATTGAGCCGACTGGAGAAAATTCGCTGCCATCATGGGTTTGAACACATTGAGTTCATAATGTCCATTGGCGCCTCCGAAGGAAATAGCCACATCATTACCCAGTACCTGTGCAGACACCATGGTCAGGGCCTCACACTGTGTGGGGTTTACCTTGCCCGGCATAATCGAAGAGCCCGGCTCATTTTCTGGGATCAGAATTTCGCCAATACCCGAACGGGGCCCCGAAGCCAACATACGGATGTCATTGGCAATTTTGTGCAGGGCCACTGCCAATTGCTTTAATGCACCATGACTTTCTACAAGGGCATCATGGGCCGCCAGCGCCTCAAATTTATTGGGAGCAGTACGGAATGGTAATCCAGTGAATTCAGCAATATACTTGGCCACGTTTTCCGAGTAACCTTTAGGAGTATTGATTCCCGTGCCCACGGCGGTACCACCCAGAGCCAACTCTGACAAATGATCCAGGGTATTCCGCAATGCCTTCAGCCCATAATCCAATTGGGCCACATAACCAGAGAACTCCTGTCCCAGCGTGAGCGGTGTGGCGTCCATCAGATGCGTCCGGCCGATTTTCACCACCGAAGCAAACGCACCTGACTTTGCTTTCAATGTATCCCGTAGTTTTTCCACACCCGGAATAGTACATTCCAGCAAAGCCTTATAGGCAGCAATATGCATTGCAGTTGGGTAGGTGTCATTTGAAGATTGGGATTTATTGACATCATCGTTGGGGTGGACGAAGGGCTTGCCTTCACCCAATTTTCCTCCTTGAAGCACATGGGCCCGGTTTGAAACGACCTCGTTGACGTTCATATTCGACTGTGTGCCCGAACCTGTTTGCCAGATGACAAGGGGAAACTGATCATCCAGTGACCCAGCCAGGATTTCATCACAAACTTTTGCGATCAGATCCCTTTTTTCTACCGGCAGAATCCCAGCATCGGCATTGGTAAAGGCCGCCGCCTTCTTGAGATAGGCAAAAGCGTAAATAATTTCTTTGGGCATGGAAGCACTCGGTCCAATTTTAAAATTATTGCGGGAACGTTCGGTTTGCGCACCCCAGTATTTGTCTGCGGGAACCTGCACTTCTCCCATAGTGTCATGTTCAATTCTATATGACATATGAATGTGTTTTTTTTTGATTATCCTGAAATCTTGAACTGATAAAGTTGTTTTTTCAACGCACAAATTTACTAAAACAGCCCTTGAAAAGCAAGGATTTGACGGGGTTAAAGTATCAGGCCACCGTTTTATTGTTGATAAGGTACTGCTTTTTATATTCTAACGGGGTCAGGCCTGTAACCTTCTTGAAATGTCGGTAAAAATTGGAGACATTATTAAACCCGCATTCAAAGCAGATCATTTCTGTGGAAAGCCGGTCTTCGACCAATAAGCGGCATGCATGACTGATGCGGATTTCGATCAGAAAATCATAATAAGTCTTGTTGGTCATCACTTTAAAATATCGACAAAAAGAGGTTACGCTCAGATTGGCAATGGAGGCTATCTCCTCCAGATTAATATCTTTTTTGTAGTTACTGAGGGTGTAAGTGCAAACTTTATTGATACGAAGGGTGTCAGTTTCATTGGATTTAAAAAACGCATGTGCAGAAGCAATGGGTTCGTACTCCTCCGTTTTAGCCAGAATCTTTAACATGGACATGAGGTTGATCAATCGGTCCATATCGGTAGCTCTGGTCGCCTCATGCATCAAATCCGCCAGCATATCGCTGCTTTTGCCCGTGATCCTCATCCCTTTCTGTGCTTTTTCAAACAATCTGGGGATCAGGTAGGCCTCGGGCAAAGACAAAAAATCCTTTCCAAGGCAATCTGGCAGAAAATGGATCACGATCGCCTCCACTTTCCGATCCGGGTCATCCTCGAAATATTCTTGGTTACATCGCCACATATGGGGCAGGCTTCCGCCCAACAAGATGACTTCACCCGGAGAGAAATTACTGATATTGTCACCAATAAAACGCACTCCCTTGCCCTGAATGACATGGTGCAGTTCCAATTCGGGATGGTAATGCCACACAGAGCCAAAATTTGGCTGGATGTCGTGCCGCACACTGAACGACGACCGGATCTGCGTGGGCACCTTATGGAATGAAGGTCTCATGGCAGCTATTTTATGTTTATAATTGTAGTAATTTGTGATCCGAAGCTATAAAAAATAATTCAGGATGACAAACAAATGCTAAATTTGTACAATAAATAGCTAAGAACTAAAAATTCAAAGCAGGGATTTCTTGCCACCTTTGTAAAGACCAATTATAAGCCCATGGAAAAATCAACTATACAGGAAGTCTGGCTGGTTGCCAGTGGAGATTTGCGTATTGCAGCCAATCAATTGTGCTGGCCTGCGCAGGAAGACATGGAAAACAAACTTTCTGAGGCCGCTTCCCGGCATGGGGTCGCAATACGGAGAGCACATGCCTTTGATCCTGAAAAGGCTCACGGCTTTATAGATTCGCAGCGGAAAGGGATAGAGGTTTTCAAAAACATTCCCAAAACTGCCCCACTGATTGTGGCGGAAAGTGTTTGGCAATATACTCATCATGTGCTGGCCGGACTATATACCCATGAAGGGCCTATTCTGACCCTTGCCAACTGGAGCGGTCAATGGCCGGGTTTGGTAGGCATGCTCAATCTCAATGGAAGTCTGACCAAGGCCGGAGTGAAATATAGTACTATCTGGAGCAAGGACTTTACGGATGAATTTTTCGACAACTCATTTTCCAACTGGCTGAGAACGGGTGTAATTCGCCATGATACCAGACATGTAACCGACTTTGCCCGCACCGCACTTCCAATAGAAGAGGAGATAAAAGGCAGGAAATTTGCCGCGAGGTTTAGGGAATCGAAGGCCATTATGGGAGTGTTTGACGAAGGATGTATGGGCATGTTCAATGCCATTGTCCCAGATCATCTCTTGCACCAGACAGGCATTTTCAAAGAACGATTGAGCCAGTCTGCTCTTTATGCCCGCATGCTCAGTGTGACAGATGCAGAAGCTGAAAAAGTGTTGACTTGGTTGTTGGACAAGGGGATGGAGTTTGAATGGGGCGAGGAAAGGGATGGAGATCATGCCCTGACACGTCACCAGACCCTGGAGCAATGCAAAATGTATATCGCTGCGGTTCGGATTGCTGCTGAATTTGGCTGCGATACCATAGGTATTCAATATCAACAGGGACTAAAGGACCTGACGGTCGCCAGTGATTTGGTGGAAGGCCTGCTCAACAACCGGGACAGACCCCCGGTATTTGATGATCAGGGAAACCTGCTCTTTGCAGGTGAGGCCTTACCCCATTTCAATGAAGTGGATGAATGTGCCGGAATCGACACCCTGATCACCTACCGATTGTGGAGAGAGTTGGGTATGAGTGGAGAAAACACGCTCCATGATATTCGCTGGGGCGAACATTATAAAGGTGAAGGAATAGACAATTTTGTCTGGACCTTTATGATTTCAGGGGCTGTTCCCCCAGCCCATTTGAATGGAGGATATGAGGGGGCACAAAGTTGGAGGCAGTCCCCTATGTATTTTCGTT
The DNA here is from genome assembly GCA_035306865.1 of Sphingobacteriaceae bacterium. Taxonomy (GTDB): domain Bacteria; phylum Bacteroidota; class Bacteroidia; order Sphingobacteriales; family Sphingobacteriaceae; genus DASRQK01. Next base: position 3,423 of record DATGNG010000233.1, on the reverse strand, counting down.
TGGGAGGCGGAACCCTGAGAGGAGTCAGTAAAGCGGGTGAAATTGTTTGGAGCAGAGTATATGTGGAGGGGGACGCTATCCATGCTGATCTGGGCATCGGAAGGGCTGTAGAAATGCCGCGGGAGGAATCAGAAAGACGCTGGAAAGCAACATCTCCGGAATGGCCCATTATGCATGCTGTACTGGATGGTATAGACCGGGATCAGCTTACGGCTAAGCACCGATCCAATCATATTCAGGTAGTCTATGCCGACAACAATCATTCTGCTTTGAGTGCTTGCCGGATCAAGGCCGCTGCCTTTGAAGAACTCGGTATCAAGGTACATTTTTGTGGTATCAACCCATAAAACACCCTAACCCTATAAACACAAACCCGCATGAAACACCTCCCCCTAATCGACCTTTCCGTTATCCTGATCTATATGCTGGCAATGGTTTTGGTCGGCGTATGGTTTTCCCGGAAAAATAAAAGCGCAGAACAATTTACCAAAGCTTCGGGAATGATCCCCGGTTGGGCGGTGGGTATATCACTTTATGCGACTTTTCTAAGCAGCAATACCTTCCTGGGTGTTCCGGGCAAGGCGTTTGGGTCGGATTGGAACGCGTTTGTGTTCAGCCTTTCCATGCCCCTCGCTGGCTGGGTCGCAGTCAAATACTTTGTGCCATTTTACAGAGAAGCGAGCGGGGTGTCGGCTTACAGTCATTTGGAGCATAGGTTCGGCGCCTGGGCCAGGACCTACGCAATGATCTGTTTTCTACTCACTCAATTGGCCCGAATGGGCTCCATCTTTTTTGGTATTGCCCTGAGTTTGCAGGCCCTGACCGGTTATGACATGGCGTCCATTATGCTCGTGATGGGAGTTTGTATTGTGATTTATACCGTTTTGGGCGGAATTGAGGCCGTTATCTGGACTGAAGTTGCTCAGGCAGTGTTGTTGAGTGTAGGTGCGTTACTGGTCCTGTATCTTGTTTTTGACAATATTGAAGGCGGAGTGGGGCAGGTGATCAAGACGGGTGTGGAAGAAGGAAAGTTTAGTTTGGGAAGTTTTAGTGCAGATTTTGTCGGCCCTTCTTTTTGGGTGATTTTGCTTTATGGCTTTTTTATCAACTTGAATAACTTTGGGATGGATCAGAATTATGTGCAGCGTTATCATACGGCTGTATCGGCAAAGGAAGCCGCCAAATCCATCTGGCTCTGTGTTTATCTTTATATTCCGATCTCTTTGGTGTTCTTTATCATTGGTAGCGGGCTGTTTGTATATTATGGGCAAAACCCCGAGCTAACCGAAGTATTACGACTTCAATCTGCGACAGAACGACTTCCAGCAGGTGCTTCAGCCGACGAAATCGCTGCGCTGGCCCAGAGCCTCACCCACGCCGACTATGGGGATAAGGTAATGCCCCACTTTATGGTTACCATGATTCCGGTTGGTTTGGCAGGTCTGGTGATTTCTGCAATTCTTGCGGCAGCGATGAGCACCATTAGTTCGGGAATGAATGCTTCTGCCACCGTGTTTACAGAAGACATTTATAAAAGATATATACGTCGTAATAGCAGCAACAAGCAAACCCTCAGGGTGCTATTTATTTCTACAGCTGTTTTTGGTATTCTTGGAATTATAGCAGGGATAGGAATGATTGGAGTGCAAAGCATATTGGATATTTGGTGGCAGCTCTCGGGAATTTTTGCGGGAGGAATGCTGGGATTATTTTTACTTGGGATAATCAGCCGAAAAGCTGGAAATAGAGACGCGATTGCCGGGGTTACAGCCGGAGTCTTGGTTATACTTTGGATGACATTTTCTTATCTGCTCCCCGAACATTATGGGTTTTTGAAGTACCCGCTTCATGCCAATATGATTATTGTTGTGGGGACTTTAGTCATTTTCCTTGTAGGGTCGCTGTGGAACGCCATTCGGAAGAGCATTGCAACAGACTAATTCAGGCTAAGCTAATATCCTACAAAACAGGGCAAACTTGATATAGAAAAGAGGCGTTGCATATAGATAATTTTGATCAACCAATCGAGTGAACCGATTTTGGATTTTTTCAAACAGTAGTTATGTACAAAAAAACCAGTGGTTTTATACCGGTCATGCTGACTCCCTTTAGGGAAAGCGGTCAGGTGGACTATGAGGGTTTGGGCAGGCTAACCGAATTTTACCTTAAATCCGGCGCAGCAGGCCTGTTTGCCAATTGCTTGTCCAGCGAAATGTTTGAGCTGTCGGCTTCCGAGCAGCTTGAAGTGGTTAGCTATATTGTAGAGTGTACGAGTCATGCCGTGCCGGTGGTGGCAACGGCTACTTTCGGAGGGAGCATAGATCATCAGGCCGATTACGTCAAACGGATGTACGATACCGGGATCGATTCGGCGATTGTCATTACCAATATGTTGGCGGGCAGGATGGATACGGAAACCAAGTTTGAAAGCAATGTCCACGAATTGATGGGTAAAACAGAAGGCATTCCCCTGGGGTTTTATGAGTGCCCGGATCCTTTCAAGCGAGTGCTTTCCGCCGAAGTTTTGGGCAGATTAGTGGACACCGGCCGGGTCACCTACCATAAGGACACCAGCCTGGATATCGACTCGGTACGGGCAAAACTAAATGTGACTGCAGATAACCCGGCATTTGGCCTTTATGATGCTTATATGGTAAACGCGGTAGAATCCCTCAAAGCGGGAGCTGCAGGACTGTCCTGTATTCAGGGCAATTATTATCCTGAATTGGTAGTTTGGTTATGCAGGCATTATGATGATCCGGTTTATCAGAGCGAGGTCCAATTGGTCCAGCAATTTTTCATAGATCATATGGAAGTGATGCACCATGCCTATCCGGTGGTTGCCAAGTATTTTTTAAAGTTGAGAGGGTTGGAGATCGGGGCATTTACCCGTAGGCCCGGAGATGCCTTTGGGGTGTCCGAACAGCAGGCAATGAAAAAATTGCAGCAAGATTTCGCAATGCTTGCGGAAAAAGTAGATTATCATATTCTGACGAAAGTAAAATAATATAGACCAAAGTAAAATAATATATTAGAGGATGAGTTTTGCCTATATAAAAATCGGATTTAAGGCCATTTTGGGAATGGTCCCGGTGCTGTTGTTGCAGACTGCACTTTTTGCTCAAACCAGTACTCCCGAAACCGCACTCAGCGATTATCTGAACAATGGGGATAGGACCTTCGAATGGCAAGTCATTGACAGTATCCCAATAGAAGGAGCTACCATATACGAAGTACGACTGACTTCCCAACAATGGCGAGAGCACATATGGAAACATCAATTGAACGTAACCATTCCCCATCAGATCCAGTATGATGGCGCGTTGCTGTTTGTTTCAAGCGGAAGCATCAATGACGGCATCCCCAACCGAAGAGATCCACTTGAAAACCGTGAAGCATTGGCCTTGGCCCGAATGGCGGTAA
>DATGNG010000232.1:0-6109 GCA_035306865.1 Sphingobacteriaceae bacterium | reverse complement strand
CCGTTATAGAATCATTTATTCTGAAAGCATTTAATGACATTGGATAGGTAGGGGAAATATCCTCAACAACCAATTGTTGATTTGAAATTGATCTTGATAGATTTAACTTTTTCAAACTCAAGCTGGAAACATCATTCACCCATATATAAGATTCATTATTTACAGTTCCCTTTTGTCCGACCGGGGAGCAGTTTTGTAAATCGTTTGGCCCCTGGCCCTTTGTTCCAAAATCAGCTATGAAATTTCCGGAAAGGTCATACACGCTAATCATTTTCTCATTGCGCGGAGAAATAAGTGCGATCAGGCTATCTACAATCTCTATCTTTGATGCCCCTATCAGATTATCGATTAGTTTGGTGCCCGATAATTTTGTTGGCGTTGGCTTTATAATGTGATCATGGTCTGAAAAGTAATTTGTTTCTGGAATTTTTCCACATGATTGAAGCAAAAACCCAATAACAACCCCAAATATGACAAATTGTCGAATATTCATTTTGTGTTGATTTATGATTGTATAAATATGACTTATTGGCTTAATAAGTCATATTTATACATAATTGAGAATTCAATTTGCAGCACATTTGCTTTTAGGGCCGCTTCCTCCAAAGTCATCAACCCATTGGCAGGGATTGCCACATCTCCAGTATCCGGAACCACTTTTTTGTGCAGACCAGCAAGACCATTGAGAAGAACTACCACCATCCCCTGGTTCTTCATTTTCATTGGCCAGAGCCTCAATATTGGCCATACTGATCATTTCCTGTGTACTATCAGCTCTCAAATCTACATTTACGAATAACGCCATTGCAGCAGCAATAACTACTACAAGGCTCACTAACATTTTCTTTTTCATTTTTTTTCGATTTTTAGATTATTATAATTTTGATTGATCTGTATATATCATTTCAACAGTGAGATCCCCCTTGGGAACCTGATTTGTATTTTCTATCTTTGGCTTTTTCCTCCCTTCTGTTTGGTTAGTTTGGTTAGTTTCATTAATCAAAATCTCCATATATAAATCCCATAGTTTCTGATTTAGTACAGGACTGCCTATCACAAGTACTTTATTGTCTTTGTCCAATAGGAAACATTGGTGCTCCATCCGTTAGGGCAATTCATTTGCTCTGCTGATCTCGCCGGTATCATCAATAAAAACCGGATGTTCAAATCTGTTCTGCTTCAATATAGTTATAAGTTCTTCCTGACTTTTCGGTTGGAAGTAGAACAAGAAGCTTACCGGCTCTGGCAGGGAGCTGTCTACCTCATTGATAAAAACATCCCAAATAGGTAAATGGAGCTTGCAACTGGTGCATCCGACCGAATCGGTATAAACCAAGATCTTATAGGATTCACCGGCTGGATCAGGACATGCGACATTGGTTTGTCCCGTATAACAATATGTATTATCCGGAAAGATAATCGTTTTCCCGATCCATTCGGTCACCAGTTTTTTGGCGGATGCTTTTCCATGATCGGTGCTGCAAGACAGTGAAACCATCAGGCAAATAAGTGCCGTACAATAAAGTGTTTTTCTCTTCATCATCAATATGTATATTCAATCACAGGTTGATCCGAGTTTACGTCCAGGGCTATTATTTTTTTGTTTTGCTCATCCACGCTAAATCCCGTGATATACCTGTCCAGGAGATATTGCCTGACAGGCTTGCCCTGCAAATCAAAAACATGGATATAACGTCCTCCTTCCTTTGTCACCTTGTTGGATTTGATATCATCGAATGAATGCCCCCAGAATACCGCATAAATATATTCCTGACCTACATGTATATCACTATAACCCATGATACCTGTTGGTATCGCATAACTCCCTTTCACCATAAAGCGAGGTTCCATGCCTTTACGATGTATCACATGTACCACGCTATCATTTTGAATATCATAGATTTCCAATACCTGACCGAGTTGAGTCGCCATCGCCAGAATTCCATTCGCTGGATTGTAACTCAGAAATGACCGCCAGGCTTGTGCTAAGACGATCGGTGGATCTTTCGCATTTTCGGAAAAAGGGATGCCAAAAGATCTCTTGACTACTTCCCCACGAAGATTGACAAAGCACAGACGATGCAAACCGGTATAATCCGGTACGATAAAGGTTGAATCATCGAACCGATCAAAATCCAGAGTTCGAATCAGCCTCTCGTCCAAGGCTATGGTTTGTCTGGGCTGAGTCAAATCTTCTCGTTCGAAACCTGTGATCTTCATTCTATTTGCATCTAATACCCATAAGCTATTCTTTGGGTGTAGCCGGATATTTTCGGAGCCCAGAAACTCCTCCGGAGCCTCTCCACGCCTGACAAATCGTTGCAGGTGTTTCATCGAGGGATACTCAAACTGATGTCCGTAATAGCCATCAGGATGGATATCCATCACATAGAGAAAAGAGTCATCCTGCCGCACCCGGAAAGGATATTTCAGGTAGACACCGTCTATTGCCCTTTCTTCACAGAACAGAGAGACTGTCTCCGGAAAACTCCATTCGTTTGCTTTTCCTACGCACCCACAGGAAGAAAGACAAGTAATGAAAAGTAGTGCGATAGCCATTGATTTGTCTATAATGTGCATTTAATGGATATATTTAACTTTTTCAATGGAATTGGGGCAATCAAGGCTACCAAGATATCTGCATTTCACCTTTACCTCTTCATTCTCTCCCTCATTGGCCAGAGCCTCAATATTGGCCAGATTGATGAAGGCTTTGCCTACGTCATTTTTTTGAAATTGGATGCTCAAGCATAAATAAACTGTAATACATACTACCAATGCACTCAAAAAATATTTCATAATCGTATTCTTTCTGTTTAGTATTTTTTGTTTTTGTCGATTAGATCAAATAACACGATTATTGAGTTCGTTTGTATAAAAAGTACCCCAAACAATTCTTACTCAATTCTTATAGTAATTTTCTTATCTTCGTATCAAAAGATTGATAGACCTGTGCCATAGACATGAAACTGAATCTAAATCAACTGAAAATCATTACAATCCTTATCTTGCTGGCCATTCTCATCAGCCAAGGGATATGGATATATAATATGTCCAGAGCATACCGTACGCAACTCAATCTGGCTCTTAACGCCGCCCTTGATGTCGCTGTCCTCAGGGAAATATCAGGCAGAGACGAGCAATTGGGAGGAACGGTCAGCATGTCTCTTTATCCTCAGAAACAGGATACAGTGCATTATTCCACCAAAACCATCCGGACAGAGGACACGACTTTTCAGGTCATATATGACCGATTTGATCCCCATTTTGATTTCAAGCTATTACAGTTTCTGCTCCATAGAGACGGTATTCCGGTCAATGTCAGTGTCTTGGATAGTATGTTCCGACTGGAGCTTGTAGCCCGGCGATTTCCGGTATCGGCTACTTATATCGATTATATCGACCTAGAAGCTGATCACTTAATCAGCAGTTCTTATACCGACATACCCGATAAACATAGCTTGCTGGCCTCTGATCTGGTGGTGATCGATATACTCAAGACACTGGGGATCCGGGCTTATGCGCAGCATACTGCGTATTCCATGCTCAGGATGATGGCTTTCCAGTTGCTCCTGTCCGCAGTTTTGATCACTATCTGTATCACTTTCCTTTTTCTGATCATCCGAACCTTTTTCTGGAAGGAAAAGGAAGAAATCATGCGACAAGATTCGGTCAATGCAATGACACACGAGTTTAAACGGCCGATATCCAGTGCCCTTGCCCAGGCATCCTTGATCCCCTATTACCTAAAGAAAAATGACGATGGGAAAGTACAACAATACGCAGACAACATATTGATGGAGATGAATAAGTTGACTACCTATACCGAACGAATCCAAAAGCTCGGAAGCAACAGTAAGGAGCACATCTTTTTGACCAAAACGAATATAGCTATCGGACCCTTCTTTGAATCTCTTATTGGAAAATATACGGACACGGATCAGACGGACAATAAAAAATCAGTGACTATCCGGTTGGATCTATTGACATCCCGCACCCACATCCATGCAGATTTGATACATTTTTCGAATATGGTAGAAAACCTGGTCGAGAATGCCCTGAAATATTCGGGAGAGGAACTTATCCTGAATATTTCCGTTTCGGATGACACCAACATGTGTAGGATAGCGGTCAGAGATAATGGGTTCGGAATACCCAAAACAGAGATCAGCCACATATATGATCGGTTTTACCGGGGCACCACAAAAGAGGTCCGGAAAAATGTTGGCTTTGGCTTGGGTCTTACCTATGTAAAGGCTCTTGCCGAAGCGCATGGCGGCAGCATCGAAGTCCAGAGCAAGTATGGGGAGGGCAGTATATTTATCTTATCTTTGCCCTGAGAAACCATGCGAAACAAAATTTTACTGATAGAGGATGATCCTGGACTGGCTTTGCCATTGAAAGAATATTTTGAAGATCATGGACTGGTGGTATGCCATACGGCGACGGGAGAAAAGGCACTCAGCCTTTATCATCAGGAAGCACCGGATTTGATCTTGCTTGATATTGTATTGCCGGAAAAAAGCGGGTTTGAGATTATTGCAGAGATCAGGAACGTTGATCTGGATATTCCAATCATCATGATGACAGGCACGGTCTTTGACCCTGAAAGTGAGATCAAAGGATATCAATACGGTGCATTAAACTATATGCACAAACCCGTATTGCCCCAGGCGGTACTGGCGCTGATTCAACAGATACTGAGAACACCAAAAGATCTGAGACAATTTCAGTTTGGGAAATTTCAGATTCAGATCCAATCCCAATCAGTGAAGATAGGTTCGGATAGTTTTCGAATACGTGAAAAGGATGCATTGCTATTGATTTTTTTACTTGAAAGGGTCGGTCAGATCATCCCCAGGACCACCCTACTGCAACAAATATGGTTGGATGACCATGTGAAAAACAACAATTTGCTGGATGGGGCTATTTTGAGACTCCGAAACTTATTCAAAGAACACCCATCCATCCGCATCAAAACCGTTTATGGGAATGGCTATATTGTTGAAACCGAGCTCTCAAATTAAGAAACCGCGACCTCAAATTAAATCCACTCAAACCCGGTATAGGGCACCAGCACTTTCGGGATACGGATACGGCCATCGGCTGTCTGGTTATTCTCCAGAATGGAGGCCAGAATGCGGGGCAGGGCCAATGCGCTACCATTGAGAGTGTGGGCCAATTGCATTTTGCCGTCCGCTCCCTTGAAACGCACTTTCAAGCGGTTGCTTTGATAGGTTTCAAAATTGGAAACAGAAGAAACTTCCAGCCAGCGTTCCTGGGCAGCGCTCCAGACTTCCATATCGTAAGTCAGGGCCGAGGTGAAGCCCATGTCTCCGCCACAGAGCCTCAGCACCCGGTAAGGCAACTCCAGGGCCTGCAAGAGTGATTGTACATACAGGCTCATTTCTTCCAGCACTTGGTAAGAATGTTCGGGATGCACGATTTGCACCACTTCCACTTTGTCAAACTGGTGAAGGCGGTTGAGTCCGCGTACGTGCGCCCCGTAAGAACCTGCTTCCCGGCGGAAGCATGGGGTATAGGCCGTATGTTTGATCGGAAAATCTTCTTCTTTGACGATTACATCCCGGTAAAGGTTGGTCACCGGTACTTCGGCGGTGGGAATCAGGTACAGATCATCCACGCCAACATGGTACATCTGGCCTTCTTTATCCGGCAACTGGCCGGTGCCAAATCCGGAAGCTTCGTTGATCAGTATTGGAGGCTGCACCTCTTTATAACCTGCTTTTTCGGCACTATCCAGAAAAAAATTGATCATGGCTCTTTGCAACCGGGCTCCTTTACCTTTATAAACCGGAAATCCGGCGCCGGTCAGTTTGACACCCAGCTCAAAGTCTATAATATCATATTTAGTAGCCAATTCCCAATGTGGCAAGGCTTTCGCATCCAAAGCAGGTTTATCTCCAAACTCCAGGACAACTTCATTATCATCCGCCCCCACTCCTCTTGGCACAGAGCTGTGAGGGAGGTTGGGTAATTGGACCAATTTCTCCTGTAGTTGTTGTTCGATTTCAGTTTGGCGGTCGCCCAATTCCTTGATTTGTTGCTTATTGCCTGTAGCAGTAGCCTTTGCAGCCTCCGCTTCATC
>DATGNG010000231.1:0-4649 GCA_035306865.1 Sphingobacteriaceae bacterium | reverse complement strand
AATATGAACGGGAAATGGCCCTTGCAGAAGCAGCCAAGCAGGAATGGTTGGCCCAATCTTCCAATAATATTGATGAATCCAATGTGGAGGTGGACAATTCACCTGCCGTCATTGAGGCTGGATTTGCCATCTATACCCAGAACTGTGCAGTATGTCATGGTGCTGTGGGAGAAGGAGGGATTGGTCCCAATATGGCCGATGATTACTGGATACATGGAGGAGAGATTGAAGACATTTTCAGGATTGTGAAATATGGAGTGATTGATAAGGGCATGATCCCATGGGAACAGAGTCTGACGCCCATGCAGATCGCCGAGGTTAGTAATTATATTCTGACCCTGCGAGGAACCAATCCACCGGATGCCAAAGAACCCCAAGGAGATAAAGTTGAGTACAGGACAGGGGACAGGCAGGCCGCTCCGGTGGAAGAACAGCCTGAACCTGATGTAGAGAAATCTGCTCCAGAATTGGAGTTGCAGCAAGGGTAATCAGAAAGAGGGCAATAATGTCAACAATTTCGGCAAGTAAAAACATAGAAAAAGGGTCAAAGCGAAAGTGGATTTATGCGAAAAAACCAGGCGGTCAGTTTTTTAACTACCGCCAATGGTTTGGATACTTTTTACTGGCATTTTTGTTCATTGCCCCCTTTATAAAAATCGGGAACGAGCCATTTTTGATGTTTAACATCATCGAACGGAAGTTTGTGATATTTGGGAATGTCTTCTGGCCACAGGACTTGCATATTTTCGTTTTCGGAATGCTGATTGCCATGGTATGTATCGTATTGTTTACGGTGGTCTATGGGCGCATTTGGTGTGGTTGGGCCTGTCCCCAAACCATATTTATGGAATTGGTATTCAGGCGCATTGAATATTGGATCGAAGGGGATTGGTTGAAGCAGAAAAAGGCGGATAGCCAGCCCTCTTCTACTGCTGTACGTTTGCGAAAAATTGCAAAGCACAGTATTTTTATACTGATATCTTTCTTTATTTCCAATATTTTCCTTTCCTATATCATTGGGGTGGATGCATTATGGAAGATTATTACTGATCCGGTCAGTCAACATTTGGCTGGGTTGATTTCCATCGTTGTATTCACCCTGGTGTTTTATTTTGTCTTTGCCTATGTGCGGGAGATCGTTTGTATAGCAATATGCCCCTATGGTCGTCTGCAGGGGGTATTGATGGATGATCAAACCATTACTATTGCCTATGACTATAAGCGGGGTGAGCCGAGGGGACACCGCAAAAAAGGAGTTGAGGATCAGGAGATTGGTGATTGCGTGGACTGCGAATTGTGCGTGCATGTATGTCCTACGGGGATTGATATACGAAAAGGGACCCAAATGGAATGCGTCAATTGTACAGCATGTATTGACGCCTGTGATGCAGTGATGGACAAACTGGATAGGCCGCAAAGACTTATTGGCTTCTATTCTGCGGAAGAGCTGGAAGAAGGGGTAGGGAGAAAGAAGAAGAAAAATACCCGTGCGATTGCCTATACGGTAGTCCTGACTGTTTTGATGGGAATATTTGCCTACCTGATTTTTAGCCGGGCAGAGGTGGACGGTACCTTGTTGAGGGCAAAAGGAAGCACTTATCAACTGCGGGATGATGGTACGGTGACCAATTTGTACAGCCTGGAGCTGATCAATAAAACAAGTCAGGATCTGGACTTTATATTGGTTCCCCGTGAAAGCAATATGACGATACAATTGGTCAATCAAATTGACCATATAGCAGCTGGATCCGCTGTACAGATGAGCTTATTTCTGATCAGCCCCCAGGATCAGGTCAAGGATTACAAAAACAACATTAAAATCGATGTGGTTTCGGAGGGAAAGGTGGTGGAAACCCTGAAAACCACATTTATTTCACCTCCAGCCCATGGACAAGCTTGGGGCAAATAAGATTTCTTATATTCGTCAATTAAGAATTGGGTACAAAAATATGAATTGGGGCACAAAAATATTTATTACACTGGCTGTTTTTATGATTGGAATGGTGGCAGCAGGAGTGTATATGGTAAGTAAGGATTCAGATTCCTTGGTGGACAAAGATTATTACGAACAGGGAATCAATTTTGATGAAGTATATATACGGCGGCAGAACTTGCAGACCCAACATGCACAGCCGGCAATCAAAATTAATGGTGATACCCTACAAATTCGTTTCAAACATAGTGGCAATGCCGGTGAACTTTTGCTGATGAGGGCCTCTGACGAAAGTCAGGATATCAAAATCCCCTTTTCTGTGAGTGGGGACTTTTATTGGACTGATATTCAAGCATTGAATGCCGGTTCGTGGGATTTGCAACTCATATGGCAATCTGGAGAGCATGCATTTCAATATGAGCGAAAGATATTTTTGGATTGATTGAACAGCCATGGATTATCTGTATCTGGCATTTTTTATGGGTTTTTTTGGGAGCCTGCATTGCGTGGCCATGTGTGGACCTTTGGTTCTGGCACTTCCAGCTTCCGGCAGATCTGCGGGGATGATCATCTTCAATCGGGTAATATACCAAGTTGGACGTATTTTGACCTATGGATTGCTCGGGTTGTTACTTGGGTTTATTGGCAACTCCATTGCCGTCAAAGGTTGGCAACAAGCTATTTCCCTGATCACCGGCACCTTTCTGGTAGGAATGGGTCTATTCAATTTGTTCAGCAACCAATTTCCGGGAATTATCCGAACGCAACAAAAGTTCATGCAACCGGTCATCCGCAAAATGGGGTATTGGTTATACCGACCCGGAGGGAGTTTCATGGCAGGTGTTCTTAACGGATTATTACCTTGCGGAATGGTTTATATGGCACTTGCAGCTGCGCTGAATGCAGATTCTGTCCTGGGAGGCGGATCGTTCATGGTTTTATTTGGCCTGGGCACCTTCCCCATGATGATAGCTGTATCCTTATTAGGTTCGGTGGTAAAAAGCAGAATTAAAATCAATTTGAACAAATGGCTCCCTGCCATGCTATTGATTATGGGGCTGTGGTTTCTGCTTAGGGGCGCCAATCTGGACATTCCCATGCTCAGTCCCTTGATTTATCCCGAAGGGGCAATTCTTTGTGACTAACCGCTATGGAATACATACCTATATTTTGCGCAATACCAAGTTCCGGGAAATGAATTCTTTTCTCGGATTAGTGAATCCGGGAAAAGGTATATGCGGCATCGTCTGTTAAGGTCAAATAAGGGGTTCCTGCCTGGTTTTCCGGTAGAAATCCAGTTTGTGCATAAACATGTTGGCCATTTTATCCGCCCTCCATTTGGCATCTTCTGCGATATCTCCCTCGAATAATTCGTCCACTGTTTCATTGAAAATAGAGATCCAGCGCTCAAAATGAGGTTTACTAATAGGCAATGGCATGTGTGGCAAAAATGGAGTGCCCTGATAAGTGTGTTCATTCAGGAGTACCGTTTGCCAGAATCTGTACATTTTGGCAAGGTGTGTTGGCCAATTATCCTTTATTACCTCATCGAATATTGGCCCAATCAAATTGTCCTGTTGGACTTTCCCATAAAAGGTGTCCACCAGCAATTTAATCTCCTCCAGACTGGAAATAGTTTTTCTCGCTTTCGGAAATTTTTCTTCTATTGGCATATGTTGATCCTCCATGAAGGCAAACGAATGAATATATTACAAACTTACAAAATTCTAAGGAGAATTTCCTTATCTTAGCAGCAATGGATCATTTCATTGTTTCAGCGAGAAAATACCGTCCCGTGACCTTTGATTCGGTTGTGGGACAGCAACATATCACCAGCACACTCAAAAATGCCATTCGCAATAAGCAACTGGCACAGGCATTTCTTTTTTGTGGTCCGAGAGGGGTAGGGAAGACTACCTGTGCTCGTATTCTTGCAAAAACCATCAATTGTGCACATCCTACTTCAGAGGTGGAGGCTTGTGGAGAATGCGACAATTGTCGTTCATTCCAGTCGGGCACTTCCTTCAGTGTTCATGAATTGGATGCTGCTTCCAACAATTCAGTGGAGGATATTCGTAACCTGATTGATCAGGTCCGGATTCCGCCCCAGCAGGGAAAATTTAAGATCTATATCATAGATGAGGTGCATATGTTGTCCCAGGCTGCCTTCAATGCCTTTCTGAAAACCCTTGAAGAGCCACCATCCTATGCCATTTTTATTCTGGCAACCACAGAAAAACACCGCATCCTGCCTACGATTCTATCTCGTTGCCAGATATTTGACTTCAATAGAATCCGGGTGGAGGATATGGCCAACCATTTGGTGAAGATTGCAGAAGCGGAGCAGATTGCTTATGAATATGATGGCTTGCATATTATTGCCCAGAAAGCTGATGGTGGGCTTCGGGATGCGCTTTCCATGTTTGACCAGATTGTCAGTTTCTCCAACAAACAGGTGACCTATCAATCTGTAATTTCCAATCTCAACATTTTGGATGCAGATTATTATTTCAGGGTTGCTGATGCCATTAATAAATCCAATGTGCCAGAAGTCTTATTGATGCTGGATGAGATTTTGGGTCATGGTTTTGATGGTAACCACTTTATAGGAGGCTTGGCAAGCCATTTCCGGGATTTGTTGGTTGCAAAAGAATCCAGCACAGTACAATTGTTGGAGGTTAGTGATCGGATTCGCAGTCGTTATCTGGAGCAGACT
>DATGNG010000230.1:0-3661 GCA_035306865.1 Sphingobacteriaceae bacterium | reverse complement strand
GTCGGAAAAAGCCTTCTTAACCTCTTTTAACTTGTCGATCACCCCTTTGGAATGACCATGTGCAGTATCAATGGTGATGACATCCACTCCGGCTGCCACCAAAGCTCCCACCCTTTCGAGCGTGTCGTGCGTCACCCCAACAGCCGCACCGACCAGCAGTCTTCCCTGACTGTCTTTGGCTGCATTGGGATAATGCCTGTATTTCTGGATATCTTTGAATGTGATCAGACCTTTCAGTACGCCATTGGTATCAACCACAGGTAGTTTTTCGATCTTATAATTTTGGAGAATAGATTCCGCCTGCACCAGATCCGTACCTACAGGAGCCACCACAAGTTGCTCTTTGGTCATGACCTCACGGATAGGCCGGTTCATATCCTTTTGAAATCTCAAATCCCGGTTGGTCACGATGCCCAGCAACTTATGCTCTCCATCGATGATCGGGATTCCCCCAATGCTATTCTCCCTCATGATATGAAATGCATCCCCAACCAAAGCGTCCTCATGAAGGGTCAGCGGGTCCTGGATCATACCGCTTTCCGAACGCTTCACCTTACGCACCTCGGCTGCCTGCTGCTCTATACTCATGTTTTTGTGCAGCATCCCCAATCCTCCGGCTTGCGCAATAGCAATGGCCAGATCGGAACCTGTCACGGTATCCATGGCAGCGGAAATCAATGGAATATTGAGTTTAATCTTCCTGGTGAGCCAGGTAGAAGTGTCCACATCACGAGGCAATACTTCAGAATAAGCAGGGATGAGGAGTACGTCGTCGTAGGTGAGTCCTTCAGCTACGAATTTTTGGGGATCTAATTGCATGGCAAATATGTATATGAGTTACTTATTTGCGAGGCAAAGATAACTGTTTTTTGTCTTTTTTGCAAGAAATCCAAAAAAATAATTTACCTTTGCGGGTCTTATCGGTAACCCATAACCAAAGGTACTGAAAGCTTTAGAATTTACAGAAATAACGATCAATAATTACAATTAGAAAAGAAAATGCAAGGAAAAGGGTTGATTAACTTTTTGGTAGTAATCGTCACGATTGCGTGTCTTTACTCCCTATCATTTACATTTGTCACCCGCAAGGTGGAACGTGATGCAGCAGCTTATGCACAGGGTGATATGGCCCTGGAAAAAGCATACCTTGATTCGATGGCTGGCGAAGTAGTTTATAATCTGGGTATTGCAAAATACACCTATCGTGAAGCCAAAGGTAACGAAATTGCCCTGGGACTGGACCTCAAAGGTGGGATCAATGTCACTATGGAGGTGTCTCTGCAGGAGCTGGTCCGTAACCTGGCCAACAATCCAGCTGATGAGAATTTCAATACGGCATTGAAAAATGCGGAAACCCGCACCAAATCAAGCCAGGGAACCTATGTGAGCTTGTTTGTAGATGAGTTTAAAAAATTGAGCCCCAATACATCCCTGGCAAGTTTCTTTGCAACAAAAGATAATGCCGGAAGCATTCAGGCCAATAGCTCAGACGCTGAGGTACAACGCTTTTTGGAGCGGGAATCGGTGAATGCGATTGATAACTCCTTTAAAGTATTGAGGACGCGTATCGATAAATTTGGGGTGACTTCCCCAAATATCCAATTGCAACAGGGTACCAACCGCATCCTGATTGAGTTGCCTGGTGTAATCGATGAGGAACGGGTTCGCAAGTTGCTCCAGGGTTCTGCCAAACTTGAGTTCTGGGAGACCTATGACAACTATGAGGTTTATCCGATGCTGGATAATATCAACCGCACGTTAGCCTCAAAATTGAGGGAAGAAGCAGCAGCTGGTGTAACCGCTGCAACAACCGAGGATTCGGAGCAAATAGCAAGTGATACTGCTACCACAACCGAAGACGCTGGTTTATTGGCTACATTGGGTGCCGGAGCGGACTCAAGCACAGCGGATTCGGTCATTGGGGCATTAGGTTCCAGCCAAAATCCTTTCTTTGATGTCCTGCAGCCTGTGACCGCTATGAATCAGCAAAACCAGGTCGTATTGGCTTCTGGTCCTATGGTTGGGATTGCTAACCTACGGGACACTGCAAAAGTAAACCGCTATCTGGAGGATCCGCTGATCCAACAGATTTTACCTGAAAATGTCAAATTGCTGTGGGCCGTAAAACCGGATGCCCAATCTCCCGAACAACTGACTTTGTATGCCATCAAACCAGTAGGTCAGGATGGTGCGGTATTGACCGGCAGTGTCATCACTGATGCAAAGGATGAGTTTGATCCGCAGACCAACCGCCCTATGGTCGAAATGACCATGAACTCGGTAGGTGCCCGTGAGTGGAGAAGGATTACAGCGGCTGCCTCGGCAGATCCAAACAATAAAAAATCGATTGCAATTGTATTGGACGGCGTGGTTTATTCGGCTCCGACCGTACAGGGTGAGATTCCGAATGGTATTTCTTCGATCTCCGGTAACTTTACCATTGAAGACACAAAGGATTTGGCCAACGTGCTGAAAGCCGGACGTCTTCCTACTACTGCCAAAATTGTTGAAGAGGCGGTGGTTGGTCCAACTCTGGGCCAGGCTGCGATCGATGCTGGAGTCAATTCGGCTGTGATCGGTCTGATCGTGGTATTGATCTTTATGATTTTCTACTACAACCGTGCTGGTTGGGTAGCGAATATTGCAGTAATATTCAACGTTTTCTTCCTGATGGGAATTATGGCTTCGCTGAATGCGGTGCTGACCCTGCCGGGTATTGCAGGTATAGTGCTGACGCTGGGAACAGCGGTGGATGCGAACGTACTGATCTATGAACGAATACGGGAAGAGCTGAATCTCGGCAAATCTGTACGACAAGCTATTTCGGATGGTTATAAGCATGCGATGGCGTCAATTTTGGACTCTCAGATCACAACATTCCTGGTTGGTGTAATCCTGTTTATCTTTGGTAGCGGTCCGATTCTGGGCTTTGCAACGACCTTGATGATCGGTATTATTACTTCCCTGTTTACTTCTATCTTTATCACCCGCATCATCTTCGAATGGATGCTGACTAAAGAATGGAAGATTTCAGTTTCATTCCCCTGGAGTGCCAATACATTGAAAAACGCAAATTATGGTTTCGTCCAAAACCGTAAAAAATTCTATATCATTTCGGCTATTTTTGTGCTGGTCGGTCTGGCTTCGATGATGACCAAAGGATTCAGCCTGGGGGTTGACTTCCAGGGTGGACGGACTTATACGGTTCGTTATGAGCAGCCAATCAATCTGGAAGAAGTGCGGAGTAACCTGAACACAACTTTCGAATTGAATACTGAGGTCAAAATTTATGGTGCGGAAAACCAGGTACGGGTGACCACTACTTACCATATTGATGAAACCAGCGATGAGGCAGATAAAGAGGTGTTGGATAAACTGAATGAGGGTCTGAGCAAGGTTGAGGGTAATGCCTATGAGATCATGTCTTCGCAAAAGGTAGGTCCGACCATCGCAAATGATATCAAGACCCGTGCGATTTATTCGGGGATCTTCTCCATTATCATCATCGCATTGTATATTCTGATTCGTTTCCGCAAATGGCAATATTCGGTGGCTGCTGCCATCTCGACTACACATGATGCGATCGTCATCCTGGCGTTGTTCTCCCTGCTGGATGGTATTGTTCCATTCTCCCTGGATATTGACCAGCACTTTGTGGCAG
>DATGNG010000229.1:0-6418 GCA_035306865.1 Sphingobacteriaceae bacterium | reverse complement strand
TAGATATTTTGAATAACACCAAACAGCACGACGAGACGAGGCAGGGCGAGGCATTGCTATTGGACAAAGATCCGCAAAAAAGCGATGGCCGGAAGCTGTATATAGAGAGTTATGGTTGCCAGATGAACTTTTCTGACAGTGAGATCGTGGCATCCATTCTCACCGACCAGGGTTTTGAGACGACCGGGGATTACAAAGAGGCGGACGTGATTTTCATTAATACCTGCTCTATCCGGGAGAATGCCGAACAAAGGGTCCGCAACCGATTGAAGGAGTTTGAAACCGCCAAATCCAGGAAACCCGGAATGATTGTAGGCGTACTGGGATGCATGGCCGAACGGCTCAAGTCCAAGTTTCTGGAGGAAGAGAAATTGGTGGATGTAGTGGTGGGACCTGATGCTTACCGGGATCTGCCAAACCTGATTGAAAAGGTCGATGAAGGCAGCAGGGCGGTCAATGTATTGCTATCAAGGGAAGAAACCTATGCCGACATCAGTCCGGTCAGGCTCAACTCCAACGGGATCACTGCATTTATTTCGATTATGCGAGGCTGTGACAATATGTGTTCCTTCTGTGTGGTGCCATTTACAAGGGGCAGGGAGCGCAGCCGGGACCCTGAATCAATAGTGCGTGAGGCCCGACAGTTGTTTGAAGCCGGTTACCGGGAAGTTACGCTTTTGGGACAGAATGTGGACTCCTATAAATATACTATCCCGGAAACTGAAGAGCGAGCAGAAGGGCCTGAAATTGTACATTTTGCGGATCTTTTGGCACTGGTAGCCGAGGTCAGCCCCCTTCTGAGAGTCCGATTTTCGACCTCTCACCCCAAGGATATCACGGATGATGTGTTGCACATGATCGCCAGATACGATAATATCTGCAAGTATATTCACTTGCCGGTACAATCAGGCAGCTCAAGGGTCCTGAAACTTATGAACCGGACGTACGACCGGGAATGGTACCTGGATAGGGTAAATGCCATACGCCGGATCATTCCGGATTGTGGTATTTCTACCGATGTTATCACCGGGTTCTGTTCGGAAACAGAGGAAGAACATCAGGAAACACTTTCCATGATGGATTATGTACGGTACGATTATGCGTATATGTTCGCGTACTCCGAACGGCCGGGGACACTGGCCGCCAAACGCTATGCGGACGACATTCCGGAGGAGATAAAAAAACAAAGACTGACCGAAGTGGTGGCCAAACAACGGGAGCATAGCCATGAACGTCTATTGGAACAGGTAGGGAAAGTCCATACAGTACTGATCGAAGGCTTCTCCAAACGATCGGATCAAGACTTTGCGGGTCGTAACGATCAGAATGCAATGGTGGTATTTCCAGTCGATCCGCGATACAAGGTAGGAGACTATGTAAAAGTACTTGGCGAACGCTGCACTTCGGCTACATTGATCGGTAAGATTATTGATTAGAGTTCAAAAAAGACAGTTAGTAAATGGATATACAGGATATAAAAAATAGATTTGGGATCATCGGGAATTCTCCCTTGCTCAATAGGGCAATTAATGTAGCTAAACAAGTAGCCCCCACAGATATTTCTGTATTGATCACCGGGGAGAGTGGAAGTGGTAAAGAAGTATTCTCCCATATTATCCATAATCTCAGCGCCAGAAAACATGGGCCATTTATTGCCGTAAACTGTGGTGCAATCCCCGAAGGAACCATTGACTCCGAGTTGTTCGGACACGAAAAGGGATCGTTTACGGGGGCGCATGAAGCCCGAAAAGGATATTTTGAAGTCGTGGATGGAGGCACAATATTTTTGGATGAAGTAGGGGAATTGCCCGTGGGTACCCAGGCACGATTGCTGAGAGTACTGGAGTCCGGGGAATATATCAGAGTCGGTTCCTCCAAAGTCCAAAAAACCAATGTTAGGGTGATTGCCGCTACAAATGTGGATGTTTATGAGGCAGTTCAGAAAGGTAAATTCAGGGAGGATTTGTATTATCGGCTCAATACCGTTCCTCTTCGGATTCCGGCCATGAGGGAAAGAAAAGAAGATATTTATCTGCTGTTCCGGAAATTTGTGGCAGATTTTACGGATAAATACAGAAGTCCATCAATTCAATTGACCGAAGATGCACAAGAGTTACTGACCAATTATCCATGGCCGGGCAACGTGCGTCAATTGAAAAATATTGCTGAGCAATTGGCCGTATTGGAAAAGGAAAGAACGGTCGATGCAGCCATTTTGAGCCAATATCTGCCACAGGAAGGAAAAAGCAACCTGCCCGTTCATGTCCCTTCATCAGGATCCGGCAAGGACGACTTTTCGGATAGGGATTTGTTGTATAAAGTCCTTTTCGATATGAAAAGGGATATGGTGGAGTTGAAAAAACTGGTGGTTGGAATCGTGGAAAATGGGCTGACCAACAATGTGTTCAATGAGCATTCCCCCTATATCAATCAATTGTATAAGGAGGTGGATAATTATGGAGAAGACTCGTTGCCAAGTTCGCCTACCCTGACTATTCACCAACCCCAATCTGGCAGGAATGATGATTACCAACTTCCGGCACAGGATGCGGAGGAGGTGGAAGAGTCCCTGTCATTGATTGAAAAGGAGTCGGATCTGATCCGGAAAGCACTCAAAAAACATAAGGGTAAGCGTAAATCTGCTGCGCAGGAATTGGGAATATCTGAACGCACATTATATAGAAAAATCAAAGACCTCAATCTGAACTGATAAACGGTATTCAATCTGGAAAAAGATGAAAAAGTATAATTCTTTTCTTATAATTGTGGGTCTGCTGTTCATTTCAGCATGCGGGATACGTTATAGCTTTTCGGGGGGATCGATTCCGGCGGACATGAAAACGGTAACAGTACATTTCATCGAGAACCAGGCTGCTATTGTTTATCCGATTCTGAGTGAAACCCTGACTGAAAGGTTAAAGGCACGTATCCGTTCCCAATCCCGGCTGAGCCAGGTGAGCAGTGATGGAGACGGAATATTTGAAGGTACTATCACCAACTATACCATTGGCCCCGCAGCTGTGGAGGCAGGCACAGATCGTGCTGCATTGAATCGCCTGACCATTACGGTCAACATCAAATATACCAATTCAGTGCAGCCGGATGATAGTTTTGAGCTGCCATTTTCCCGATATAAGGATTTTTCATCAGCTTCTCAACCCATACAGGCACAGGAGGAGCAGATTGTGAAGGATATTGTGGAAATGCTGACGGAAGACATCTACAATAGGGCATTTGCAAATTGGTAAAGTTAAACCGAACGAGATCATAGTGAACGAGAACAGAACAAAACTCAATCAATTACTGACCGATCCGGACAAGGAGAAGTTTGCTGCATTCATTGCAGAGATGGTGGAACAATATCCCTATATGCAGGGGTTGCACATACTCAATGGAGCAAATGAAGCCCAACCGGGCATCTATGGCCATTTGCTATGGAATGAGCAGTATTTGCAGAAGGAAAACAATGATCCGGAAGCAGCTCAGGTCAGCGTTTATAATGATGATCACCTACCCTATTCGTTTTTGTGGTGGCTCAACAAAACCAGAAAGGATTATGCGCACACCTATAAACCTTTTGCTACTTCCTCAGATGATGGCAAAGCAAGAAAATTAATTTCGGCCGAACAGGCTGAACAGTTGGCCCAAAAAGAACGTCGGGAACGGGAACTGCTGGATCAGCAAATCCGGGAAAACATATTCCATTTACAGGATCCGGAGGAAAAAATGAGTGGGGGACTCAATCTTCCAACCATTCCTTTTCAGGTACCAAAAAAATCACATCCCGTGATCGAACGGTTTATTCAGGAAGAGCCGAAAATATCTCCTCCCAAGCCCGAAAAGCTCAATTTGGAGAATAAAGCCCGCAAAAGTGCCAGCGATGATGGTTATGTAGTGACTGAAACGCTCGCCAAAATCTATGAGGAGCAGGGTTTATATCCAAAGGCTCTGGAAGTTTATGAAAAATTAAGTTTGAAATTTCCCGAAAAAAGTGGTTACTTTGCCGTCCGGATTGCGGAGTTAAAAAATAAATTAATATAATAGTATTCAAGAAATGCAAACTATACTCGTTGTACTGATCATTTTATCCAGTATTTTACTTTCCTTTTTCGTACTGATCCAAAACCCTAAAGGGGGTGGTTTGGTTTCGGGATTTGCTGGCGGCACCAATATTATGGGTGTAAAAAGGACCGGAGATTTTTTGGAAAAAATGACCTGGGGCCTGATTATTGCTATTATCGTGTTCGCACTTGCCCTCAATGTGATGCCTGCTTCTTCAGGAGCAGCGTCTGGAGGCCGAGCCGGTGATATTGAAGCAACTTCATCGGGTAACACCCCAATGTTCCCATCGGATGCAGCTCCGGTCGTACAGGATACTCCTCCGGCTGATACAGCGCAATAAGCCCCAATAGCATACGGCCTTCGAAGACTTCATTGCTATTGTTTGGCCAATCTTGTGTTAATTTATATTTTTTTGAAATCACCCATTTCACAGATTTCATTAATCCGAGAAATGAATTCATTTTTCGGAAAGAGTGTTTTAGCGAGAACAAATTTCCCCAAATTCATGCAAATTTGGGGAAGACAGAAATTGACCGCAGCGGGTTTTGACACTGATCTCTTTTTATTATTTCCCTCTCCTTCCTTCCATGCTTCCCACGATTGGGCATAGCTGTCAGAGCACACTGTCATCCTGACACTTTTTTGGAGTCACTATACGTCCATATTCAACGAAACAATGGAAAAACTGACAGAAACTCTCTCACCCTATCCATTGGCACAGTTGATGCTGATGAATACACGTGATAAAAAGCAACCGGATACTATTCAAATCCGGGAAAATTTCATAAAAAATTAAAACAAAAATTAATATCGATTATGGCATTAAGTATTAAACCTATTGCAGGAACAGCAAACAGAGTAATTGTTGAGCCTGCTGCTGCAGAAGAAAAAACGGCTTCGGGAATCTATATTCCGGACACAGCAAAAGAAAAACCCTCTAAAGGAACAGTCGTTGCAGTTTCGGAAGTGGATGGTGAAGACAAAAAACCAGCGGTAAAAGTCGGGGACGCAGTCTTGTACGGAAAATATTCCGGTACCGAGTTTACCTACGAAGGAAAAGAATATTTAATCATGAGAGAGTCCGATATTTACGGAGTATTATAATCCACCCATAGTAAATATCAAACACAAAAATCACTATTAATTATACATAGAAAAAGATGGCAAAACAAGTAAAGTATAACATTGAAGCTCGTGACGCCCTGAAAAAAGGCGTGGATACATTGGCAAATGCAGTAAAAGTAACATTAGGTCCAAAAGGCCGTAATGTGATTCTTGAGAAAAAATTCGGATCCCCGGCCATTACCAAGGACGGTGTGACCGTTGCCAAAGAAATCGAGTTGAAAGATGCGCTTGAAAATATGGGTGCACAAATGGTCAAAGAAGTGGCTTCCAAAACCGCTGATCAGGCCGGTGACGGTACCACAACTGCAACAGTATTGGCCCAGGCTATCATTACCCCAGGTATCAAGTCTGTAGCCGCCGGAGCAAACCCTATGGATCTGAAAAGAGGTATTGACAAAGCAGTTGCAACTGTTGTAGCCAACCTCAAATCCCAATCCCAAACCGTAGGTGAGGACATTAATAAAATCAAACAGGTGGCTACCATTTCTGCCAACAATGACGATGTGATCGGATCCCTGATCGCAGAAGCCATGGAAAAAGTAGGTAAAGACGGCGTGATCACTGTTGAAGAAGCGAAAGGCACAGAGACGGAAGTAAAAACCGTTGAAGGTATGCAGTTTGACCGAGGCTACCTGTCTCCGTATTTTGTGACCAATTCGGACAAGATGGAAGCAGATTTGGAGAATCCTTACATTCTGATCTACGACAAGAAGATTAGCAATATGAAGGAATTGTTGCCTATCCTTGAGAAGCAAGTGCAAACCGGCAAACCTTTGCTGATTATTGCAGAGGATTTGGATGGTGAAGCTTTAGCTACGCTGGTAGTCAACAAAATCCGTGGTTCCCTGAAAGTGGCTGCGGTGAAAGCTCCTGGATTTGGGGATCGCCGGAAAGCTATGTTGGAAGATATTGCAATCCTGACCGGTGGTACCGTGATTTCAGAAGAAAGAGGATACAAACTGGAAAACGCTGAGCTTTCTTACTTGGGTCAAGCCGAGAAAGTAGTGGTGGACAAAGATAACACTACCGTAATCAATGGTTCCGGACAGGCAGAGGATATCAAAGCCCGAGTGAACCAGATCAAAGCTCAGATTGAAACCACTACTTCGGATTACGACCGTGAGAAATTGCAGGAGCGTCTGGCCAAATTGGCTGGAGGAGTAGCTGTCCTGTACGTAGGTGCTACTACCGAAGTGGAAATGAAAGAGAAAAAAGACAGAGTGGACGACGC
>DATGNG010000228.1:0-2618 GCA_035306865.1 Sphingobacteriaceae bacterium | reverse complement strand
GGATGATAATTTGGTGATAGGTTAATTTCTAATTTCTATAGTCTCTCCACTGCGAAAGGCCCGGTAAGGCTTTAATGGGCATTCTGCCAGATTCGATGGGGATCCGTTGGTCAGGATATAAGTTGCTCCTGAACAAGGGTCAGTTGCAACAAGTCCATCCACTTCTACCGCACATCGTTTATGTGGATCAACCGTGCTGCATCTGTCAAAGGCCACATATTGATCTCCCCCAAGACTGACAATGATGAGTCCTGCGACCCCACCCCGTTCTATGACCACCGCCTGTTGTGCGAGCCTGAGCTGTGGATATTGAACCAGTGATACCCGCTCCATGACCAGCACGTCCGGTACCACATTGCAACTGCTTTTCCGGCAGGCCGACATGAACATCGCTGCTGTCAGCACAATTGCCAAGGGGAAAAGTATATTTTTCTTCATTCCGATCAGCCCCCCGATCGCGATTTATAATTCAGTGCCAACGTAGTAATTCCACCACTAACGCAATTCGCTTTCAAACTGGCGAATAAAACGTACGTCATTCTCTGAAAACAATCGCAGATCCTTGATTACATATTTCAGGTTGGCAATACGCTCAATCCCCATTCCAAAAGCAAATCCGCTATATTTTTTGCTATCTATACCACAGTTTTCCAGCACATTGGGATCCACCATGCCACAACCAAGGATTTCCACCCATCCACTGTATTTGCATAAAGTACAGCCCTCACCCTTACAAATCGTACAGCTTATATCCATCTCAGCTGACGGCTCGGTAAATGGGAAATAAGAAGGCCTGAACCTGACTTTAGTGCCCTCCCCAAACATTTCCTGAACAAAATAGAAAAGGGTTTGCTTCAAATCTGCAAAAGATACATTCTCATCTATATATAAACCTTCAACCTGATGGAAGAAACAATGTGCCCGTGCCGAAATGGCTTCATTGCGATATACCCGGCCTGGCATAATTGCGCGGAATGGGGGTTTGCCATTTTCCATCATCCGAACCTGTACAGATGACGTATGGGTCCTCAAAGCGATATCCTCTCCCTCACCAGACTTCCGGATAAAGAAAGTGTCCTGCATATCCCTTGCCGGATGTTCGGGTGGAAAATTGAGTGCTGAAAAATTGTGCCAGTCATCTTCGATTTCCGGACCCTCAGCCACGATAAAGCCCAATCGGTTGAAGATTTCCACAATTTGTTAGCGTACCAGAGAAAGGGAGTGTCTGGAACCAAGTTGCATTCCCTGACCTGGCAGGGTCAAGTCCTCTTTATTTGTTGCGGTACCAACCTGGTCCTGTCCTGACATTGACTCCTGAACACTTTTGTAGGTTTGCTCTGCCAATTGCTTAAATTCATTCAGCACTTTGCCAAGAGAACGCTTTTCTTCGGCAGTAACTGTTTTGAATTCTTCAAACAGGCTTTTGACAATCCCTTTATTGACCAGAAACCTTAATCTGAAATTTTCGAGTTCTTCGGCTGTATTCGCACGAAAGGCCTCAATCTCTTTCGTATATTGTTTTATTTTTTCCTGCAACATTTGGTCTGTAATTATCGTTCAAAGATACAAGATCTGGGTCAAAATGGGAAATCAATAGAAAGTAGTTGCTCTTTGAGATAGTCATAGCGACTCAAGGCTTCAAGTGCTTCTTTAAATTGGCCGGACTGATGGTAAATGCTACCCAAGGCATCCTGAATGGCCAAACGCATCACTAATGAACTGCTTCCTCTATTATTGACCAACTGATCCGCCAACTGATACTCTTCAATGGCAATCAGCGTATTACCGGAGGATTTTTTAACTTCTGCCAGTGCGAATATGATGTCTGGCAAATAATAGCTGAGGCCCTTTTCGTCCACAATATCCTTGCTTTGGAGCAGGAACCATTGCGCTTCGGGATAGCGATTTTGAAGCCGATAAACATCGGCCAATGTCTGATAGGCTAATATTCTCCCAATATCCCCAAGTTCATTGCGGTGTTGCCTATACATGGGGATAACGGTTCTGATAATATCATTTTCGGCCTCCTCATAATTTCCTTTTTTGGCTTTGATCAATGCCAGCCGGGTCAGTGCACCAGCTTGCTGCAACCGATTGTTGCGCCGCACGGCGTCCCGATTTATAGCTTCGTAATAGCTGATGGCACAGGTTAGGTCGCCTATATATTCGTATAACGCCCCCAGATTGTGCTGAATTGCAATAATATCTGCCTCTTTCTTGAGGGAGAGCTTGGTGGAGAGAGCCATTTCAAAAAAACCAAACGCATCTTCAACAGCACCCAGTCTGAAATATTCACAGGCCAGCAGATGATGAATATCGGCCAGTTCGTTCATTTTCCCCAGTTCCATCAACCGCTCGCTCTCCATTAGGAGCCAGCCTTCCTTGCTTTGCCCATCCCCTGAAAATCGGCCTGCATCCGTGCCAAGGGCGCTGGTCTCTTTGAACTCACTCAATATATTTGCTTTTGACAGCATTTTGGGGATCGCGATGGTTTCCGGAGGTCGGTTTTCCAGTTGCCGGCCCATCAATTCCTCAGGTGTGGCAGGGGGCGGTAAAAAATAAACTCTTGGGCCAACGCCATCAAAATCATGATAGTACTTTTTGACCCACCCCGAAAA
>DATGNG010000227.1:0-5057 GCA_035306865.1 Sphingobacteriaceae bacterium | reverse complement strand
CCAATATGCAAATAACCATTAGGTTCAGGAGGAAAACGTGTCAACACCCGCCCTCCATGCTTATTGGTCCGCAAATCCTCTTCGATTATCTCCTCAATGAAATTCAGTGACCTTTCCTCTCCAAGAGGCTTTTCTTCATGCTCCTTCATAATAATACAAAGATAACATATTTTAACACGCCAGATTCAAACTTAATCCGACTTAATATTTAAATTTACCACATGAGACAAAAAATCGGAATCAGTTTTTTAATAATAACAGTATTTTTAATTCCTAACCTGCTCATGGCACAGGGGAAAAAGCCAGAAGTATTGATTTATGGAAATGGAATTGACGCATATACAGCAGCGATACAATCGGCCAAGTCAAGATTGAATACTGTCTGGGTCTTTGAAGAAGCTAATTTGAGAGAGGTCATCAATTTTTCTTCGGGCAATTTGGAAAATCACACGGACCTAAACAGTGGAATCTGGGCAGACTTACTTGCCGCAGCAATGGGATCGGAATCCCGAAATGATTCTCTTGCAGCAGCAGCACTTCGACCACTTAATCCACAGTTGCTCCTCAATGCGATGGAGGAGGAAATTAATATGCACCCTCACCTCAAGCTAATTGCCCATAGCAAATTGCGGTCGGCAAAAAAATCCTCATCAAGATGGGAAGTAGTCCTGGAAAACAGACAGAAATTTAAAATCAGGGCATTAGTTGATGCCTCCGAAAATGGCAAAATCGCTCAAATGGCAGGACTTACCAATTTGTCAAGTGTCACCGAACCCGAAACTCTTGCCATCGAAGCTGGCCTCCCCCCGCTTGCTCTGCGCACTTCAGTAGCAGTCTCCACTACAGGGGAGCCCCATGCACTCCATTATGTCCCCCTGGCCTTATTGATCCAGCAAAGCCCAAGTGGCAGGCAGCAAAACCAAACAGGCCAAAACATCTTTTTCACTAAGTACAATTCACCAATCCAGGAGATGCTGGCCCATTCAAATGAGGGCCTACCATTACTGGCTCATGTCGGGCAAGCGGCAGGTGCAGCAGCAGGGTATGTTGCATTTTTCAAAACAACTTCTGAAAAAACAGAGGTCAGACAGGTTCAGGGGGAATTACTTCAATACTGCGCACGATTGATTCCCTATCAGGATGTAAAAATCCAAGACCCAAATTTCGCAGCAATTCAGCGCATCGGAGCCACCGGAATGTTTCCTGGTGTAATAGATGAGGCAGGAAGGTACTGCTTCGCTCCCAACCAAACTGTTCCAATCAAAGAAATACGCCCCGTTCTCAACGAATTATTTTCCCGAAGCCAGATTTGGTTTTCGGATAAAGGAGACGAAATTTTTACCCTAAGTGAACTAATGGCCCTTATCAAATACATTAGCCACAGAGGTAATGAACTGGAGACTTCAATCGAGCGAAATTGGGAAAGAAAATTTAAGTTTAACGGGGATTATGACCCTCAGCTGGAGGTGACCCGCTCACATGTTGCTGTTTTATTGGATGAATATTGCAAACCCTTTGATGTGCGTATTGATCTACAGGGAAAAGTCACCCGATAAAAACTGGAAGAAATGTTAATGCATCTGCAAACCGCATTGTATCAGACACAAATCCCGCAGAAAGATAGGTTTTTGCGAAATTTCAAAATCCATGAACTCACCTTAATTTACGGGCGTCTTACCCGTCAAATTAATTTTATCTGACGTTTGATACTTTCCTCAAGGGAAATAATAGTTTCTGTCCTTTGAATGCCTTCTACTGACTGGATACCCTCATTCAACACTTTTCTAAGGTGCTCGGTGTCCCTACAGATAATCTTAGCAAACATACTATAGGTGCCTGTGCAATAATGCAACTCTACCACCTCCTTGATCGCTTTCAACTGCTCCACTGCATGCTTGTACTGCGAGCCCTTTTCTAAATAAATACCGAGAAATGCGGTAATATCGAAGCCCACCTTTTGGGGGTTGACCTGAAGATTGGTACCCCGGATCACTCCCATTTCCTCCATTTTTTTCATGCGGACATGAATAGTGCCTCCGGAAACTTCGAGTTTCTTCGCAATTTCAGTATAGGGTATTGAGGCTTCCTCCATTAGGATGGAAAGTATCTGAATGTCCAACTGATCCAAATCCACTTGTTGATCATTATACTTCATAAATAGGTTGGTTAAAAATGCAACAATAAGGAAAATCTAAATTTTTATTATCAAACCCGGCTGTCTGATGCCATATTCTCAAAAATACAGTCTTTTTTTTAAAAATCCTTTCAAATTGGGGAAAAACTCAAGAAAAAATTCAAATTCCTTTAATTCGTCCGGAGTTTCCCTTGTCCTTCACAAATGCCTCCCAGCCGGAAAACGACTTTCCGCCCGTTGCACCACCTATTTTACCTTGAAAAGCATGGCAGACCGCTACCGCAAGTCCATCGGTAGCATCCAAAAAATGTGGGGTTTCGTCAAACTTTAGCAAGGTTTTGAGCATGGCTGCTACCTGTTCCTTACTTGCATTCCCGTTACCGGTCACCGATTGCTTTACTTTCCGGGGGGCATATTCAAAAATAGGAATCTCCCGTTCCAGGGCAGCAGCCATTGCAACTCCCTGCACCCGTCCCAGCTTGAGCATGACCTGAATATTTTTACCATAAAATGGGGCTTCAAGAGCCATGCAATCGGGTTTGTATTCCTCGATCAGCGCCGCTGTTTTTTGGAAAATCTTTTGCAATTTCAGGCCATGATCACTAATGTGATCCAACCTGACCACACCCA
This sequence comes from Sphingobacteriaceae bacterium, assembly GCA_035306865.1. Classification (GTDB taxonomy): domain Bacteria; phylum Bacteroidota; class Bacteroidia; order Sphingobacteriales; family Sphingobacteriaceae; genus DASRQK01. Next base: position 2,293 of record DATGNG010000227.1, on the reverse strand, counting down.
GACTCAATAAACTCAGCGCACTTCCTTTTTCCTGCACAAGACCATAACCCAACACTGCTGTGCCTGGGTCAATACCTAATATTATCCGCTCCTTATGCTCTTTAATCATTTTTCACCATTCCTAAAATGACTGCGCTTAGTCATTCCCTTTGCATTTCAATACCCCAAATCATAACCACCTTATCATCACCCGTGGTCAATAAATATCGGCCAGAATGATCCCAGGACAATGCATTGACCGAAAAGCGATGGGCATCCAATCCCTTATCCATACTAATGGACCGCAACAACCTGAAATCCTCTGCTGACCATATTTTCACCGATTTATCCCGGCTCGCCGTAGCAAATACGGGCAGAGTAGGGTGATACTGTATCGCATAAACCGCATACATATGCGGCACAAATTCCTTTTCCAATCCAAAATCTGAAGTTCTGAAAACACAGAAACGCGCATCCCTGCCTGAACTCAACAAATATTTCCCATCCGGAGAAAAACAAAGAGAAGTTGTCCCCTGTGCATGGGCATCCCACACTTTATGCCGGCTATAATCCAATGAATTAAGGACTGAAATCTTCCCGTCTTTCGTCCCAAAGCAAAGCCATTTTCCATCTGGGCTCAAGGCCATGCATCTAATCCCTACATCGGATAATTTAAAATGATAAATAGGTCCCCGGTCGGTCGCCTGCTCAGCAGCCTCCGACTCTTGTTCCAAATTCCAAACCGACACCCAACCATCTTCAGAACCTACAACCAATTCCAATTGTCCTCCTGCTCCCATCCTGGTCCCAATTGCAAAAACCGGTTCTTTATGCAATGCAAATCGCCTCACAACCTGTCCCTGATCTGTACTGACCCACCACACTTCACCACTCCGCATACTTAGCAGCAGCCCCATCCCATCAGGAAGTGCGTGTAAAGAATATACACTTGTAGGAACAGGACACAAAACCTTTACAAATCCGGGGGGGTCCAAACTCCACTGCACAACCCCCTTATCGTTTCCTCCCGAATAAAAGCCCTTGCCATCGGCGGCCATTGCCAGTGCATACACTGGGTGATGGTGCCCGATCAAATGTGCTGACTTCGATATATCAATACTTTTCACTTTTTTTGTTTATGCCTTTCTTGCAGATTGACTGCAATTTCCTCAAGACTTACACCCTTTTCTTTCAACAATACCATCAAGTGGAATAACAAATCTGATGCTTCATTCACAAAATCCGGACGGGTTTCTGCCAAAGCCGCAATCACCGTCTCCACCCCCTCCTCACCCACTTTTTGAGCAATTTTGTTCAGGCCTTGTTCCCGCAGTCGCGTAATATAGGAATCCGCTTCCTCTGATTTGTATCTGGAGTCAATAATTTGTTCCAGTTCAAATATAAAATTTGCGGCCAACTCGGTTTGGAAACAATTGCGGTGGCCCGTGTGGCAGGTAGGGCCATGGGGCACGGCCTTGATCAGAAGCGTGTCTCCATCACAATCGATTTTCCAATCTACCATATCCAAAAAATGACCGCTTGCCTCCCCTTTTGTCCATAGCCTTTGCTTGGAACGCGAAAAAAACGTCACTCTTTTCTCCAATTTGGTCTTTTCCCAGGCCTCCTGATTCATATAGCCCAGCATCAACACCTCCAGGGTTTGGGCATCCTGGATCACTGCCGGGATCAGACCCTCTATATTTAATTGTTCATTCATAATTTCTAATCCAATCTTACCGGAACACCTGCATCAGCAAGAGCACTTTTCAATGCTGGGATGGCAATTTGCCCAAAATGAAACACTGAAGCAGCTAATGCGGCATCCACTCCCGCTTCCAAAAACACCGCAACAAAATCCTCGACTTTTCCCGCACCCCCGGATGCGATCAGTGGTATATTCAACTTTTCATTTACTGCTTTTAGAAAGGGAATATCAAACCCTTCCCTGGTACCATCCTGATCCATGGAAGTCAACAGGATTTCTCCTGCCCCCCTTTCCTGAGCCTCAAACAACCAATCCTGGGTTTGGTGTTCGGAAAGAATGCGCCCTCCATTGAGATAAACCCGCTGTTCGGATCCATGGCGTCGGGTATCTACCGCCACCACCACAAACTGGTCCCCAAAAGTGGCTGCCAATTCATCAATCAGGCCCGGACGGCGGATCGCAGCCGAATTGATCGAAATTTTATCTGCTCCGGCCTGCAGGAGCACCTCTGCATCGGCAATGCTATTGATCCCTCCTCCAATTGTAAAGGGTATATTGATCTGTCTGGCAACAGCTTTGACCATTTCTACTGTAGTTTTTCGATCTTCT